>CAMLGR010000072.1 GCA_946479615.1 uncultured Bacteroidota bacterium
ATGGCGTAGAACGCCAGATACGCGAAGCACGCCACGCCGACGATGAAACTGAAATGCACGCCGACCTTGTCGGCCAGCAGGCCCTGCGCAAGGCTGACCAGGCCGCCACCCATGATCATCATGATAAGAAAACTTGCTCCTTCGTTGGTATGTTTTCCCAACCCGGCAACAGCTAATGTAAAAATACAGGGCCATAATGTTGAGCAAAAAAGACCTACACTGATAAATGCATATACACTTGTCATACCATCAGCAAGGATACCGGTCAGTAAAGCAACAATACCCAGGCAACTGAAAATAAGTAATTGCCTGGCCGGGTTGCCTTTACTCAGGATATCTGCGATGATGATCACAACAATGATCGCGGCATAAATATAAAATGGCGTGATATCGTGATTGGCAATCGCATTAACAGCCAGGAAAACACCGAAGGCGATATACGGCATGAAAAAACGAAGTACCTGTTTCGCTCCTTTGGAAATATCAAATGCACCGACTGATGCAGTCCAGCGGCCGATCATTAAGCTGGCCCAGTATAATGAAACAAACGGTGCGATCTTATCGGTAGGTGTATGTAAATGCTGGCGCATGAATTCCGGTAAATTGGCCGCTGTGCTTACTTCCACACCTACATAAATAAAGATGCCGAGCATGCCGAGTACCAACTGCGGATATTTCAGCGGGCTGCTTCTGTGTTCCACTTTGGATGCATCAGACGCTTCTTTCTCGGCTACATTGTCGAGGTTGATTTTATTAGGAACACTTGAGAACTTGAAAATAATGGCTACGATCAGGAATGCAAGACCAAGAATGAGGTAAGGGGTTTTGATACTTTGAATACTGGCGGTACCGGTGCTGGCGGTTACAGAACCAAAAATCGCAAAGCTGACCAGTAAAGGACCGATGGTCGTACCAAAATTATTGACCCCGCCGGCCATGCTTAATCTTTGTGCACCGGTTTTCGGATCACCCATAATGATCGCTAACGGGTTGGCAGCAGTTTGTTGCAAAGAAAATCCAAGTCCTACTACAAAGAGACCGCTGATGAATAAAGGAAACGATGATTGTTGCGCAGCCGGGTAAAACAATAGTGTGCCCAGGGCTGAAATGATCAATCCTATAGCAATACCATTCTTATAGCCGATCTTATTGAGAATATCACCACCACGGGCTTTACTGATGAGGAAATAAATGATAGAACCAACGGTATAGGCAAGATAGAATGCGAAAGATACCAATTGGCTCTGGGCCTGCGTGAGATGAAGATTTTCTTTGAAAACAGGTATCAGGATATCATTGCTGGCCGCGACAAAGCCCCAGAAGAAAAACACAATGATAAGCGTACCGAATTGTGACCATTTAGTTTGTTGATTCATAACAAGCGTTGAGTTTGAGTTGAGTGACTGAAAGTAAACAGAAAAAGTGTAGCGGTGAAAAATTTTAATTATTCCGCTGCCCAATCAAAAAAACAACTTAAATTTCGAATTGATTCCTTAGTATAATATTGTCAAATGGAGATTGTACATGTAGCAGCAGAATGTTACCCTGTAGCAAAGGCCGGCGGGCTGGGTGATGTGGTAGGTTCATTACCGAAATACCAGACACAACTGGGACATCATGCCAAAGTGGTGATGCCGATGTATCGTACAAAATTTTTATACCAGCATAATTGGGAGCTGGTACATGAAGGCGGACAACACCTCGGTTCGCAATGGTTTCATTACAGCGTTATTAAAGAAACAACGAATAAGCTGGGATTCGATTTATACCTGGTTGATATCAACGGTCTGCTTGACCGGGAAAAGATCTATGGATACGATGACGACAACGAGCGCTTTATTGCTTTCCAGATAGCAGTCTGCGACTGGCTCAGCAAATGGCAGCATCAGCCTGATGTGGTGCATTGCCACGACCATCATACCGGTCTTATTCCTTTTATGATGAAGCATTGCTATGTTTTCCGCGACCGCCTGGCAAATATTCCTTCTGTATTCACCGTGCATAATGGTCAATACCAGGGATGGCTCGGATGGGATAAATATTATTATATCCCGGGTTATGATGGATGGAACTGGGGCCTGCTGGACTGGAACAATACGATCAACCCCATGGCTTCAGCAGTAAAATGCGCCTGGAAAGTAACAACAGTCAGCCATAGTTACCTGGATGAATTAAAATATTCAGCCAATGGCCTGGAAAATCTTTTTGAATACGAACAAGGGAAAAGCAATGGCATATTAAATGGTATCGACACCGATGTGTGGGACCCGCAAACGGATAGTTTCCTGATCCGGAATTATGACAAGGAACTGGTGGAAAAAGGAAAGAAGAAAAATAAGAAAGAGATCTGCGGCCAGTTCGGATTGGATCCGGAAAAGCCGCTGGTTGCTTTTATTGGCCGGCTGGTGGGAGAGAAGGCAGCTGATCTTTTACCCGATGCGATCAGTCAATCGATCTACCAGCATCATGGCAAAGCCAATTTCCTGGTACTTGGTTCGGGTGATCCGCAACTGGAGGACCGTCTTGATAATATGAGGCACCAGTTCAATGGGTATTTTAATTCCTATATCGGGTATAGCGAACCGCTTAGTCACCTGATCTATGCAGGTTCTGATTTCCTGCTGATGCCGAGCCGTGTCGAACCTTGCGGATTGAATCAGATGTATGCATTGCGCTATGGCACGGTGCCGATGGTGAGGAGCGTAGGTGGATTAAAAGATACTATTAAGGATTATGGCGATAACGAAGGGTATGGCATCCGGTTTGACCAGTCAACTGTCGGTGATATTACCTATTCCGTAGGCCGTGCGATTGATTTGTATACCAATAAACCTGATCTGTACAACTGGATGCGAAGCTATATGATGACGATCGATCATTCATGGGATTCTTCGGCCCAGCAATACATTGATGTTTATCAATCTTTGAAATAGGATGAATCAAAATAAGGAATAATAAATAAGGAATAAGGAATGAGAAAGTAACCGTTCTCAGACTGATATTTTCTCATTCCTTATTTATTATTCCTTATTCTCTAATCTTTATTTTTCAATCCGAATTATTCTTAACTTTCAAAAAACCATTCCTGTTATGGCTATTTCCAGCGAGATGCTAAGTGTCATATTGGGCGGCGGTGCGGGATCAAGATTATACCCGCTGACAGCAAGCCGTTCCAAACCTGCGGTACCGATTGCCGGTAAATACCGGCTGGTTGATATTCCTATTTCAAACTGTATGAATTCGGGGATCAACCGGATGTTTGTATTGACACAATTCAATTCGGCGTCTCTTAACCGGCACATTAAAAACACGTATCATTTCAGTGCTTTCAGTACGGCTTTTGTAGATATCCTGGCGGCTGAACAAACACCCGACAATCCAACCTGGTACCAGGGTACGGCCGATGCGGTGAGACAAAGTCTTCGTCATATTGCTCCTTTCGAAAGTGAGTATGTGCTGATCTTGTCCGGTGACCAGTTATACCAGATGGATTTTGGTGAAATGCTGGACAATCACAAAAAATCAGGCGCACAGATATCCATTGCCACTATCCCTGTCAGCGACCGCGATGCCACCGAATTCGGTATCATGAAAAAGGATGATAGTGGTTATATTACTTCCTTTATCGAAAAACCGAAAAAGGATGTATTGGGTGATTGGGTAAGCGATACCGGTGAAGAAATGAAAAAAGCCGGGCGGAATTACCTTGCTTCCATGGGTATCTATATTTTCAGCCGCCAACTGCTATTTGATTATTTACAGAATAAATTCCTCGAATCAACCGATTTCGGGAAAGAGATCATCCCACAGGCCATCGATCATTGCAAAGTGGTCAGCTACCAGTACGATGGTTACTGGACGGATATCGGGAATATCCATTCTTTTTTTGAAGCCAATATCGGTCTTACCGATGAAGTGCCTGACTTTAATTTATTCGATAACAGCCGTGCTATTTTTACCCGTACACGGATGTTGCCACCTGCCAAGGTGAGCGCTACACTGGAAAAAACTGTGATCGCGGAAGGTACCATTATCAATGCATCGCGTATGGAACGCACTGTAGTTGGTATACGCACCCGTATCGGTCATGGTTCTACTATCGTGAATACTTATTTAATGGGCAGCGATTATTATGAAACCATTGCCGATATCAATAGCAATATTGAAAAAGGGATTCCTTTATTGGGTGTGGGTGACCGCTGCTATATCAAAAATGCGATCCTGGATAAAAATTGCCGGATCGGAAATGATGTGCGCATCAACGGGGGGACCCACCTGGAAAATACAGATCAACCATTATATACGATCAAGGATGGGATTGTCGTCGTTAAAAAAGGGGCGATTCTGCCGAATGGGTTTGTGATCTGATAATTTAAAATTAAAAAGTCAAAAGTCAAAAAAGGAACACACTTCGGTTAGGGGAGGTTCTTTTTTGACTTTTGACTTTTTAATTTTGAGAGGGGTAAACTTTTTATTTAGCAAATGTGTCCTTTTTACATATTATTCCTATCTTCCGGCCCTGATCTTCCATCAACTAACGAATGCTTATGACATCTGCTTACACCGGTCAGAAACCAAGGTTATCTATTGCCGAGATCATCAACATGAGTGTAGGATTCTTCGGCATCCAGTTTGGCTGGGATCTTCAACGGGCCAATATGGGAGTTATCTACAACAACCTCGGCGCCAACGCTGATAAAATTCCTTATTTATTTCTCGCTGCTCCGTTGACAGGCTTGCTGGTGCAACCGGTGATCGGTTACCTGAGCGACAGGACATGGCATCCCAGATGGGGGCGCAGGCGACCTTACTTTTTTGTTGGCGCACTGCTTAGCTCCATTGCCCTGCTCATCATGCCGCATAGCGGTGCGATATGGATGGCGGCAGGTTTATTATGGGTACTCGATGTTTTTGGGAATGTAGCGATGGAACCATTCCGCGCTTTTGTAACAGATAAACTTCCCGATAGCCAGGTCAACCGTGGATTTGTAATGCAAAGCCTGATGATCGGGCTGGGAGGTATGATCGCTTCAGCACTTCCTTATATATTCAATAAAATTTTTCACGTACATAATATCGCCCCCAAGGGGATTATTGCCGACAATGTCAAATATTCATTTTATATCGGGGCCTTCTTTTTCTTTTCAGCAGTGTTGTATACCGTATTAACAACAAAAGAATATCCTCCTTCCGATACTGATTATAAAGAAAAAGCAAAAAGGGCAAATAAAGGAAAGGCCGGTATTGCCCGTGAGATATTGCAGGCTATGCGTCATATGCCGAAGAAGATGAAAATGATCGCGCTGGTCCAATTCTTTACCTGGCCGGGCTTGTTCCTGATGTGGTTCTATTATTCATTATCTGTTGCCTATCATGTATTCGGTGCTACCAGCGATACCGATCCTGCTTTTGGTAATGGTAAAGATTTTGCCGGTCTGACCTTAGCATACTATAGTGTTGTCACGTTTGCATTTTCTTTTGTATTGCCTTCTATTGCGGATAAACTGGGAAGAAAATTGACCCACTCACTTTGTTTAATTATTGGTGCGATCGGGCTGATCAGCGTTGCCTTTGTTACAAATAAAAACACGCTTTTTGTTTGCATGACCGGTGTGGGTATTGCCTGGACAAGTATTCTTTCCATGCCTTATGCCATGCTAAGCGGTGTATTGCCAAAAGATAAGATAGGCATCTACATGGGTATTTTCAATTTCTTTATTGTATTGCCGGAGATCATTGCTTCCTTAGGTTATCCCTGGCTGATGAAAAATGTACTGAATAATAATATGATGGCGGCCGTTCAATCGGGTGGAGTACTGATGATCATTGCTGCGATCATTTGTTTTGCATTTATAAAAGAAAATAAAAATGAAAAGATCGATGAAGAACTCGTTATTGAACTCGAGATCAATGAACAACGATCTGTATAATTTTATGAAAAGAACTATTGTTGCCAGCCTGATGCTGTTGTTTACGGTCGTTTCCTTTGCACAGGATCAGGTGGAAGTGTATCCATCCAACTGGTGGACAGGAATGAAATGGAATAACCTGCAACTGATGATCCATTATAAAAACGTTGGGAATATCATTCCTACCTATAAACTGCCGGCTACGGGTAGCAAAATAGCTGATGGTATTATTCTGAAGATGGTTCATCATGTAGAGAACCCGAATTATGTTTTCCTTGATATTGTAATTGATAAAAATGCCAAACCTGGTATTCGCACCTTATCATTCGGCAGACCCGGGAATGATATAAAGATCAACTATGAATTGAAGTCACGCCGCCCCGGTAACGGTACTGCGTTTGCACAGGGGATCAATTCTTCAGACCTTGTATATCTGTTAATGCCTGACCGTTTCAGTAATGGCGATCCTTCCAACGATCGTATTCCCGGTATGCGTGATCAGTCATTGAACCGCGATTCGAATTATGACAGGCACGGCGGCGATTTCCAGGGTGTCATTAATCATCTTGATTATTTAAAGGACCTGGGTGTAAGTACGGTTTGGATGACACCGGTGATCGAGAACGATATGCCCAATCGTACCGAGCATGGGTATGCATTCACCAATCATTATCATATCGATCCGCGGTATGGAGGTCCGGCGATGTATAAAAAGCTGAGCGATCAGATACATGCAAAAGGAATGAAACTGATCCAGGATGCGGTGTACAATCATGTAGGGCTGTATCATTTTACCGTACAGGACCTGCCAATGAAAGACTGGCTGCACCAATGGCCTACCTATACGCAAACCAGTTATAAAGACCAGACCCTGTTTGATCCGCATGGTTCTGTTTTTGAACGGGCTAAAATGGAAGACGGATGGTTTACGCGCCAGATGCCGGATATCAACCAGCGCAATCCCTATGTGGCCAATTACCTGATCCAGCATGCTCTCTGGAGTGTGGAGGAATTTGGCGTGGATGGATGGCGTATTGATACTTATATCTACAATGACCTGGAGTTTATGAATCGTTGTAATAAAGCGCTGACCGATGAATATCCGAAGATGACCATGTTTGGGGAAACCTGGGTGCATGGTGTACCTAATCAAAGTTATTTCTGTCAGAATAATTACACCGTGCCTTTTAAAAGCAATCTCCAGGCTACTACAGATTTCCAGCTATTGTTTTATGGCATACAGCCTGCATTGAATGATGCTTTTGGCTGGACAGAAGGCGCTAATAAATTATACAACACTACCGCACAGGATTTTTTATACAAGGACCCTATGCGTGAAGTGATCTTTTTGGACAATCATGATCTGTCGCGTTTTTATTCTGTTTTGAAAGAGGACTTAGCCAAATATAAAATGGCGCTTGGCTGGTTGATGACCTTCCGTGGAATTCCTCAATTATATTATGGCGATGAAATACTGATGACCGGCTTTACCAGCCCGAATGATGGTTGGGTGCGATTGGATTTCCAGGGTGGTTGGGCCAAAGATTCTGCTAATAAATTTACCGCTGCAGGAAGAACAGAAAAGGAAAACGATGTCTTCAATTACCTGCGCACACTGGCCAATTTCCGTAAGGGTTCATCGGCGATCAAGACGGGCAAATTGATGCAATTCATTCCTGAAGAAGGCGTCTATGTTTATTTCCGTTATGATGATAAGCAAACGGTAATGTGTGTAATGAATACGGATGAAAACGAAAAGACGCTCAAGCTCGATCGTTTTGCTGAACGCTTAAAAGGATTTTCCCAATTGCATGATGTGGTGACAGAAAAGACATCAGCTATTGAAGAAACATTGAAGATAGAAGGAAAGAAGATGTTGGTGATGAGCCTGGAGAAGTAATTCATCATTCATAATTCTAAATTCATAATTATGAATGATGAATTTAGAATTATGAATGAAACCAGCCTTACAGAAAAATCTGCCAGATCGCCTGCTGCCCCCATGTTCCCCAATCCTTCGTCGCTTTCTGAACCGTTTCTTTTAATTCAAGTGCGTCTTTCTTTTTCCCCTTGGTAGGAGGAATGATCTTTTTGGTATCGACACCGTTTACCTGCAATTTGGTGGCGATCCAACTGGTAAACATCCTCGGGATCGTGATCCCCATGATCATGCCGGGTAATCCATGAATTCCCATCGGTCCGCCGGTAGAAGTGATCTCATCGGTGTAAAAGGCAAATACATATACGCTGTCGAAAATGATACCGGTGGCTTTACGGCAATTGAACCCGGCGATCACGCGTGTTTCATTCGGACTTAATTTCCAATTGATATTCATCAGTGAGCCGGAGAGGAGATAGGTATTGTCAAATACCCATTTCTGATCGGTAAAAGTGTTGGCAGTATAGTCGCTGTACCAGGTATTATCCTCGATATTGTTATTGAGAAACATCGGTACTTTACTTTTCTCATCATACCGGTCAAATTTGTACAGCGATTTATCTCCATCAAAAATATATTGATAGTAGGTAGTAGAGAACTGAGGAAACCTGTCCTTGGCCATATCTGCCCAGATACCGTCTCCAAATACTTTATGGTTATTGGTGCGGACTTCAAATTCAATGGAACCTGCGCTAACAAATTGCTGTGCATGCGACCATCCGCTGATCAGCAAAAACAGGAAGAAGAATATTTTTTTCATATTGCGATTGTATATCGGGTTAATGAATTACTGGTTAAAAGCCGGTGCTTGGTTTACCATTCTTTGAAAAATTCCAGGTCAGGGTCAGCAACCAGAAACGTTTTAGTGTATTATACGAAGTTTCAGTAAAGCTATAGCTGTTGAAGCTCCGCTGGTAACCCCTGTTCTGGTTCAGGATATCATACAATCCCAGTTTCACTTCCCATTCATTTTTAAATAACCGTTTGATCACGTAAGCATTCCAGGTAGTATAATTATTGTTTTGCGGGAAACGCGGATCTTTCTGGCGAAGTTGATAATTCAAATCAGTCCCCAGTTCCACTTTACTTTTTCCGGGAATAGTAACTGAACCCTGAGCCCAGCCATCGAGTTGCCAGTAATCGGCTGTCGCAGCTTTATTAACGGTTGAACTGGAATGGTTCCAGGTAAAGCTGGGTCCGACGTAAAAATTATATTTATCCGCTACATACTGGTTAACATTGATCCTTGCCCCATAGTTATAGGTATTATTGATATTACGGGTAGTGATATTGCTCGTCTCATCTTTTATATAATCGATGTTGCGGTTCCAGTTGGCAGTGGGGCCAAAACCAAGTCTCCATTTGGTATCCGTGATCTTGAATCCATAATCGCTGTAGAAATTGACATTGAATACACCATCGGCGTTGACTGTTTGATAGGTTCTTTTTCCCGATTGATTGATCGAACTGAATTGCACGAACGCATTCTGCGTCATGCTAACCGAAAGGTTGGTCCAGAGATTTTTTTCTTTCAGTACGTTATAGAAATTATAACCCAGGTTGAAATTATGACGGAAAGATTGTTTCAGGTTCTGGTTGCCGATATACACATTCAGCGGATCGGTATTGACACGGATCGGTTGTAATTGTTCCAGGGAAGGTGCAGTAGTGGAACCGGTATAATTGAACCGGAAGCTCTCACTCGGTTTGATCTTATAGATCAAATTGGCCCGCGGGAAGAAGTTGATATAATTATACTTTGTCCTGGTATCATCCGTACGGTTGGTCTGTATAAAATTGCTGAAGCCTACCGAACCACCAAACGAATAATTGATTTTCTTTTTATTCACCCTGAAATTCAATCCCGGGGTATTGACCAGTCTTTTAAAAGTAAAAGCATTGCTGAGGGAATCGATCCGCTGGGTATATTTCCCGCCTCCGTCTTTAACATTGGTAATGCGGTCATTGATATTATTGTTGTAATTGATAGCATAACTGAACTCAAGGTACATATCCTTCCTGATCGGTTCGGTATAGGCAACTTTAGTAGCAAAGCCCTGTGCTTCTGCATTGGCAATATTTTGCTGATCGGTCGTATCCCTGTTCTTGATCAATCCACCGAGATAATAATTATTCAATGAATAAAGGAATCCATCATTATTGGTACGGCTCCAGTTGATATCTGTATTGACCGACAGCGTACGTGATAGCTTTTTGAATTTATGTTTCCAGAGCAGCGTAGAAGCTACGTTATTGGTTTCATTGTCATTCGTACTGTTACGCCGGCTGTTATTGATCGAATCTCCTTCCATCGTGATCGATTCCGCATAATAGTTATTGCGGCTGGCAGTTGTATTGTGATTCGCGCGCGTGGTCCATTTCAGTGAGTTCATGGAATCCAGGGTACTTTCTATGGTGAGATTCAATGCATTTTTGGTGCGGGAAGAGAAACTATTGTTCACGCTGCGGGTGGTCCAACTGGTATCCGGCAAAAACACCTGTGAAAACATATTGGTAACACCCGGTGCATTTACTTTGGTATACTTATAACCGGCATTCAGGCTTTGCTTGCCCTCATTGAATTTATTACTGTAATGCAAACCGTTGGTGGGAATACCATTGCGGCCACCACGGTAATTTTCATCTTCCGGTGTATTAATGGAAATATACATGCCGCCATCATCGGTTACGCCTGATTCCATTCCATCCAGACCGCCACTATAATTTTGCGCATCCTGCCAGTCGAGATTGGTTTGACCGGTATTGCTCATAATGCCATAGGCGGCCAGTTTACGTTTAGCTTTAAAGGCATTTGCCATAATGGAGTTGTTGAATTTATCTTTCAACCCGCCGCCGGCTTCTGCTTTTCCAAAATATCCTTTCTTCTTATCGTCTTTTAATTTCAGGTTGATGGTCTTGTCTTTTACTCCATCATCGATACCGGTAAATTCTGCCTGGTCACTTTTCTTATCAAATACTTCCACTTCTTTGACGACATCGGCACGGAGATTCTTTGTCGCAATACCAGGATCGCTGCCAAAGAATTCTTCACCATCTACCAGTACTTTTTTTACCCGTTCACCCATAGCGGTGATCTTGCCGTCTTTATCAACCTGGATACCCGGCAAGCGACGCAACAGTTCTTCCACATTGGCTCCTTCCCGGACTTTAAAACTATCGGCAGTATAAACGGTAGTATCGCCTTTGATACGGATCGGCGATCCGCTTTTGATAATTACTTCGGCAAGCAGCTTGCTTTTGGGGATCATCATCACTTTTCCCATATCCTTATCGGTGCCGGCGATAATATCGACTTCATCAAAAAAATCACCGAGATAAGGATGGGTGATCATAACGATATATTTGCCCGAATCCAGGTTGCTGATGGAAAAGTTACCGCTCTTGTCGGCGCGGTCAAATTTGACCATCACCGAATCGGCAGCGCGCATAACGGTGACGACGGTGTTTTGCAGATTTTTATTTTCGACGGTATCGGCCACTGTTCCTTTCAGCGTTGATCGCTGGGCAAAAATGGCGCAGGAGCTCAGAAGCAAAAGAGCAAAAAGAATAATCTTTCTCATGGTTTTGGTAGTGGTTTCGAAAATACTGGATAAACACGGCTTTGGTAACAGGTTTTATATCAGCGGTACAAAAGTGCATAATTAGCTTTTATTTTTCCGTTTCGCCCATTTACAGCATTGTTAATATTTCAATAAAAAGCCGTAAGTTGTATAAGATACAACGGTTCAAAAATTCCACACACATGCCTGGAAAAATAAAAGATATTGGAGGGGAAATGCAACATAATAACGGGGATGATAGCGAAAAAGTATCGGATCAACAGGAAAGCGGATCCGGAAGCCAGCAGTCTGGCAGGTATGAAGAAGTCAACTATATCGACACGACCAAACCAGTATGGAATTATTCCTTGCTGACTACTGAAGATGTCAGCAATTTTCAAAACGGTACTCACTATCGTCTGTATCAAAAATTCGGTTCTCATTCTATCCGGGTAAATGATGTATGGGGCATGTATTTCTGCGTGTGGGCCCCTAATGCTACGGCGGTATCTGTTATTGGCAATTTCAATGATTGGAAGGAAGGTATGCATCCTTTATCGGCTCGATGGGATAATAGTGGTGTATGGGAAGGATTCATTCCTTTATGTAAACTGGGAGAGGCATACAAGTATCATATCATCGGGTATAAGGGCATGGAAACATTGAAAGGCGATCCGTTTGCCAATTTCTGGGAAAAGAGACCGCAAACGGCTTCTATTACCTGGGATATGTATTATGACTGGAAGGATCAGTCATGGATGAAAGAACGAAAAGCAAAAAATGCACTGGATGCACCCTGGTCCGTTTATGAAGTACATCTCGCCAGCTGGCAGCGACCCGATCGTCATGATGAAGAAAGATATAACACGTACGACCAGATCAGGGAACGGCTGGTGCCTTATGTAAAAGAAATGGGGTTCACCCATGTGGAGTTCATGCCTGTCATGGAACATCCCTTTGATGGAAGCTGGGGTTATCAATGTACCGGTTTTTTTGCCGCTACTTCGCGTTTCGGAAACCCGCAGGGATTGATGCGGCTTATCGAAGCCTTTCACCAGGAAGGTATCGGTGTTATTTTAGATTGGGTTCCTTCGCATTTTCCGTATGATTCGCATGGTTTGTATATGTTCGATGGAACGCATACCTATGAATATGCAGATATGCGAAAAGGATTTCATCCCGACTGGAACAGTTATATATTTAATTATAAAAGGGGAGAGGTCAAATCATTCCTGATCAGCAATGCCAGGTTCTGGTTTGATCTTTTTCATATCGATGGTATACGGGTCGATGCCGTGAGTTCCATGCTTAAGTTGGATTATTCCAGGGAAGAAGGAGAATGGGAGCCGAATGAATTTGGTGGTAATGGCAATCTCGAAGCCATTGCTTTTATTAAAGATCTCAACGAAACTATTTTCAGGGATTTCCCGGATGTACAAACCATTGCCGAGGAAGCAACCGACTGGCCGGGTATTTCCAAACCAACCTGGCAGGATGGACTTGGCTTTGGTATGAAATGGATGATGGGATGGATGCATGATACCCTGAACTATTTCAAACAGGATCCTTTACAACGGCAATTTCAGCAGGATAAGTTTTCATTCAGCATGATGTATTATTATGACGAAAACTTTATGCTTCCTTTCAGTCATGACGAAGTAGTGCATGGCAAAAGCCCGATGCTGTATAAAATGCCGGGTGATGAATGGCAGAAATTTGCGAACCTCCGCCTGATGTATACGTATATGTGGACACATCCCGGGGGAAGGCTGTTATTCATGGGCAATGAATTTGCACAAACCAGTGAATGGAACTATAGGTCCGAACTTGACTGGTACCTGCTCAAGTTCGATGCCCATCGCCAGTTAAAGGATTGCGTGGCCGCTCTGAACGGGGTACTGAAGTCGGAACCCGCCCTGTATGAGAACCAGTTCAACACCGGTGGTTTTGAATGGGTTGATCTCAATCATCGCGCCGAAACGGTGATGGTTTTCCGCCGGAAAGGGAAAAAACCGGAGGATGACCTGCTGGTTATCCTGAATATGACCCCGGTGGTGCGGACCGACTGGGATGTGTATGTAAAGGGCAAAGACTTCAAAAGAGAAATATTTAACAGCGATAGCGCAATCTATTGGGGTACAGGCAACGTTTATAACCCGGAAATCCGATCTGAACTGGTAGATAAGGAGCAAAAAACCTGGCGTATCAGGCTGAATTTGCCTCCTTTAGCTGGTTTAATTCTCAAATAAATCGTATCTTAGCAGACCGCGATAAATCGTAATCTGACCTTGTGAGATGTCAGCTTAAATTTATCTTGTATGCGATATCTATTTAAAACCGTGAAAATGAAATCCCCTATGAAGAAGTTACATTACTTCCTTTTACTGGCCGCGTTCAGTCCTTTGCTGGCCGTTTCCCAAACACAGGCTTACCTTACAAATACTGATAGTGCTTTTTATTTCCTTCAAAAGGGTTTGCAGGAGAAAGAAAAAGGCCGTCGCATGGAATCTGTAAAAGCCTTTGACAAGGCTATTAAATACGATCCTGATAATAAGACCATCCTGAATGAACTGGCTGCTGCGAATATGGACCTGCGCCGTTATAATAATGCGCTGGAAAATTATAAAAAGCTGGTAGAACTGGGTGATGCTACTGCTGATAATTACAAACAAATCCTCACCTTATCGTTCAATTTCAAGCAATACGATGATGTGATTTTATATGCTAACAAGTTAAAGCAGGCCGATCCTTCTGCCCGGATCAATTATTATCTGGGTAAAGTAAATTATGAGCAGGATAATTATGGAGAAGCGATCAAATACCTGGAAGCTGCGGGTAAAGACGATCCAAAGAATGGTGAGATCCCTTATATGATCGCTCATAGCTATGCCGATATGCAGAACTATAAACAATGCATTCCTTATTTCCAGAAAGCCATCGCCCTGGATACATCTAAAAACTATTGGGTGTATGAACTGGGGCTTATCTATTATGCCATTCATGAGGATAAGAAAGCCCTGGAATATATTGAACTGGCCGGACAAAGAGGATATAAAAAGGATAATGATTATTATGAGAACCTGGGTATTGCTTACCTGAATGCAGGTCAGCTTGACCAGGGGGTAGCTATTCTTGGTGAAATATTAAAGAAACGCCCGAGTGATCTGAACATTCTTAACATGGTGGCGGAAGCCTATTATTATAAAGGGAAATATCAACTGGCGATCGATTACTGGGACCAGATACTGGTGTATGATAAAGCCAATGCATCGGCGCTGTATATGATCGGGATGAGTTACCAGAAGAAGGGTGAAAAGGCAAAAGGTATCCAGTTGTGTGATAAAGCCATCGAACTCGATCCAAGCCTCGCCTCCCTCAAACAGAAAAAACAAATGGGCGGATTCTGATAGTTAGCTGCTGTGTTTAAATTATTGAAGCAACCGGGTTTTCCTGGTTGCTTTTTATTTAGGATCAGTAGAACACGGATAGATGTGGATGGACGGATAATAAATAGATATCCCTTTTATATCCATTCATCCACATCTATCCGTGTTCTACCCGGCCTCCATAATCGACCTCTCTTTCATCCCTGCACAAAAAAAGCAGCCAGCCTACCGTGAAAAAAGGGAAATAAATACCGTATAAATATTTTTTTAGTCTGGAAATCAAAAGGCAAGTTTGTACAGATATCCGGAAAAGCTGAAAATTCAACCGGAAAAGGACTTACTTACATGAGTTCTTTTCCAAACCTTATCTCCCGCTTTTTTCTCACTTATATACCATTACCCAAATATCCCCGCTGCTATGACAGGCAACTGCCTGATAGCAGCGGCTTTTAATAACGTCCGGCATGAAATAGAAGCCGGGTCTGACAGAGCCAATTGCCTGATATTCGGGCTGGTCGTCCGTTGTTACCTATCACAAACACCAGGAGTTGATGCTTTACACGGGTTTTGCATCAACTCCTATTTTTTTGGGGGAGGGTTGATGGTGGAGGAATAGAACACGGATAGAATTGGATGGATATAAAGGGATTTGCTGTATTATTTCCTGTATTTCCTTTGTGATCTGAAAAGGAACACGGATAAAACAGATGACACGGATATGAATGATTTCTTTGAATTCTCACTAAAAATCTCATTATCCGTTCTATCTGTATTATCCGTGTATCATTGCTAGTCTATTGGAATATGGAGTATGATAAAAAGTGAATAAATCCCTTTATATCCGTCCATCCACATCTATCCGTGTTCTATTGCTTCTGATTTGAAAATGGGACACGGATGACACAGATGAAACGGATATGAATGATTTCAGTGAATAAATCCCTTTATATCCATCCATCCACATCTATCCGTGTTCTATTACTTCTGATCTGAAAATTAGAACAGGTCAAAAGAGGAATTGGGTAATTTTGGAATTCTCTTACATTCTCTCCGGCACCTTTATCCCCAACAATTTCATTCCGGCCGCGATCGTATTCGCCGTTAAGGAACATATGTTCAAACGTAATTGTTTCTTTTCTGCTGATTCTGCACTCATGACCGAATGCTCCGTATAAAAAGAATTAAACGTCTTGGCAATGTTAAATGCATACATGGTAAGCAGGGAAGGATTATGCTCGGCCAGCGCCTGCTCTACGATCACTTCATACTGCTCCAGTAATACGATCAGTTCTTTTTCCAGTTTGAGCAATCCCTGTCCGGTTGATGAAGATGCTGCCGGAGACTGATCATCTGCTGCTTTCCGCAGGATCGATTTGATCCGCGCATGCGTGTATTGCACAAACGGACCAGTGAACCCATGAAAGTCGATACTTTCTTCCGGGTTAAATACCATTTTCTTTTTTGAATCTACCCGTAGCAGGAAAAATTTCAATGCACCCAAAGCGATCGTATCATATAATTCATTCAACTCACCCGGGTTGAAATCTTTTACCTTACCCAACTCTTCTGTTTTTTCGCGAGCCACTTTTTTTAATTCTTCAATGATATCGTCGGCATCCACTACTGTTCCCTCCCGTGTTTTCATTCTGCCGGAAGGCAGTTCCACCAGGCCATAACTAAGATGGTAGATGCCAGCCGCGTAAGGCTTATTGAATTTCTCCAGTATCAGCTTCAGTACTTTCATATGATAGTTCTGTTCATCTGCGATCACATAAATGCTCTGATTGTAATGAAACTCCTCATATTTTTTATCTGCCAGCCCAAGATCCTGGGTAATATATACCGAAGTGCCATCTTTCCGCAGCACCAGTTTTTCATCGAGGCCGTCTGCGGTAAGATCGATCCATACACTGCCGTCTTCTTTTTTAAAGAAAATACCTTTTGCCAGTCCATCTTCTACCACTTCCTTTCCCAGCAGGTAGGTATCGCTTTCAAAATAATTTTTATCAAAATCGCTGCCGATCTTTTTATAGGTCTCATTGAATCCTTCGTATACCCAGCTATTCATCTTTTGCCATAGCTTTCTGACTTCGGGATCATTATTCTCCCAATCGAGCAACATCTTTTGTGCGGCCTGCATAAGCGGTGCATTTTTCTCCGCTTCTTCCTTGCTCATACCTTCTGCCACCAGCGCTTCCACCTGCTTTTTGAGTTCAGCGCCAAACATCACATAATAATCACCTACAAAATGATCTCCTTTGATACCCGTGGATTCCGGTGTAGCTCCATTGGCAAATTGCTGCCAGGCTACCATCGATTTGCAAATATGGATGCCCCGGTCGTTCATGATCGCTGTTTTCACTACTCCGTAACCGGATGTTTTTAATAATTCTGCTACACTCCATCCCAAAAAATTATTACGAAGATGTCCCAAATGCAAAGGCTTATTGGTATTGGGAGAAGAATACTCAACAATCACCCGCTGACCATTGGCAGGTAGTTTCCCCAGCGCTTTATTATCGTATGAGGATTGAAGAAACTGAAGCCAGTAACTATCTGCTATGGTCAAATTTAAAAATCCTTTTATCACATTATAGGAAGTGAATAGCTCCGCATGGTCCTGGACGAGCCGTTCACCGATCTCTTTTCCTAATTGCTCCGGTGATTTCTTCAATTGTTTGACAAAAGAAAACAGCACGAGGGTATAATCACCTTCGAATTCAGGTTTGGTGATATTGATGGTCAATTCCTTCTCGGTAAACTCCTGCCCGTATAAATCCTTTAAAGCTTTTACGATCAATGGCCTTACCTGGGTTACAATACTCATTCTTTCAATTGTTTAGCCGCAAATCTACTAACTTTGCGCCCAATTATGCGAAGGCACATTCATAATGCCAGGGATATCATTCTCCCGGTCATCGATTTCTTTTACCCGCCTTTCCGGCGGATCATGAACCTGCAAACTTTCCGGTATGCAGCATCCGGTGGTGGTAACACATTACTCGGATTCGTGATCTACCTGGTGAGTTTCAAATATGTGCTGCATGAAAAGACGCTTCATTTCGGGTTTTATGCGTTCAAGGCCCACATTGCAGCCCTGTTCATTACCTTTTGTCTTACGTTCCCGGTTGGTTTCTTTATGTCAAAGTATGTAGTGTTCAGCGATTCTAAAATGAAGGGCAGCGTACAACTGTTCCGTTATTTTATGATCTGCCTGTTCAACCTGGCGCTGAATTATATTTTACTGAAAATCTTTGTAGAGAAATTTCATATCTACCCGGTAGTGGCGCAGGTAATGACCATTTCAATAGTGATCATCTTCAGTTATCTCGCTCAACGGCATTTTTCTTTCAAGACCCCGGCGGCAGAGAAAGAAACTATAAACTGAAATCGATCGATTCTACTTTCACCGAAAGATTGCCGGAACAATTGCTGCGGATCACAAGGTATTTATCAAGCGGGTAAATGCCGATCAGTTGAATATCGTCGATGCGCCCGGCACTGCTGATGCCTTTTACCCATTCATGATTTAATTGCTGGTTGATACCTACCTTGGCCGTATCGATATAGGAAGTAAGATCAAAACGGGTATAATGACTGATCTCGTTAATGATCTTCCGGCTGAACAGCCATTCGGCGGTACGAAGCAATGCATCTTTTGAATTAATGTCGAAATCAATATCCTTTAACTCCAGGATCTTTGTTTGTTTATCATATACAGGTTTGCCGGTTAAATAGAACACACCATCATCGGTGCCGGAAAAGTTTACTTTGATGATCAGTTTTTCATTGCCCGCGCCATATAACCTGCAATCTTTAATAATTACTTTCTTTCTTACAGGCCCTTTGTTAAAATCAAATTCTTTTCCTGTAATATGCCTGTTCACAATCGTACTCAGTGAATCATAATTGAGTTGTGCGTCCAGAAAAACGGAGAATCCCTGCATACGGCTGAAAGAGCCCATCGCAGGTATCGCAGTCGTACGCTCTTCGGGTTTTTCAAGACTGATCGCCGGACGTGCTGAAAGCCCCATGTATACATACAAGGAATCATCCTTTGCATACACATTATTGATGCGGATCTTTTGCGGATTGATCTGTAACCAGCCCATCTCATATACATTATACAATTTGCCTAACTGGTTCCATAATTGCTGGAATTGGGGACGCAGATCAACGGTGCCATAATTTTTATCCATTTCGATCTTAGCCGAATCAAGTTGTGATTTCAATCCATTCAGTACTTCATTGGTGATATTCTGTCCCCAGAAACACACTGTGCATTTATCGACTGCCTGCGGTTCATTTCTTTTGGTGACCAGTCTTATTTTATAATCAGGCAATACACTCACTGAATTGGAGAAGGAAACATTCACTCGGCGTTCAGGCTCATCAAAGCCGCAGCGGCAGGGTGGTGTCCACGGTGAAATAGCTGCACCGGCCACGCATACCCGTGTAGAGCCAATGATCTTATAATAACCGGTAAATCCGAGGCTGAGCGAAGTTCCCGCAGCTTTCATTTGCAATGGTCCGCGCCGGAATGAATATTTATAACGGGTATCGCAACTCTGTTGAACCCAGCCTTCGGGATAACCTGGTGAAGTGAATAGAGTATCGACATACTTTTCCGCCATCGCATAGATTGGTTTCAGGTTGATCTGGATAGGTATATTGATCTCAGAATCCGGGAGGGAATCCAGCTTAAAATCCGATACGACCAGTGATGGCTTTTCCGGGTTGATCTTATGGGAACAGGAAATGAAAAACGAAGAAGACAACAATAGAAGAAACAGCACTCCGGTATTTCGCATGGTTATAGAATTACCTTAAAAGTAAGAAAGAGAGAGCAAAGAGGAATTATATCAGGGTTTAAAAAATCCTAAAATCATTTAGTTCACGCTAACACTTTTTTCATACAAATGCTTTCCTCCAGATGCACATACGGCCCATATTTTTCCATATCTGCGTATCCCATTCTCTTATATAAAGCGATAGCTTCCGGCTGGCGTTTGGCCGTTTCCAGTACTGTCATGGTAAACCCGCGTTCAGCCGCCCATTTTTCCAGCTCACCCAGTATGGCGCCTGCCACACCCTGACCACGGTTTTCTTTTTTGACAAACATTCTCTTTATCTCTACGCTGTTCTCATTGAATTTTTTAAAACAGCCACAGCCAACCGGCGCATCATTCTCATAAGCAAGAATAACGGTATCGAGAAAATCCATCTTATTATGTTTCTCATAGGAATCCTGGATATCACCATAACGGTCTCTTAACTCTTTATCAAGTGCCGCAACCAGTTCTTTAAAATGCGGGTTGGTATTATCAGTTCTGTGTAAAAGCATAATGTTTAGTATTATAATGCTATCGGTTAGCCGGGTTTTTCCAGCCCTTGCCCAGTCTTTCAATAGTGCCGGCTACCCGCTCTTTTCTTGTTTCTTCTTTTTTAGCGGTCACAACCCATTCGATATATTCTTTTTTATTGGTAAAAGAAAGTGCATCAAACAAACCGGATTGCTTTTTGTTTTTTTTGAATGCCGCTGCCAGATCATCCGGCAGGATCACTTCTTTTGTTCCGGGATTGACATATTTAAAAATTTCCCTGGGCGCTTTTGGCTGTGTTTCTTTCTTTTTATCCATTTCGGTTTTCAGGCGTGATCCGAATACAGACCATGTATCGTTGAATGAGATCAGGCTGATCCATGTCAACGTATCGCTATGTGCTAATAAAGGCTCCCATCCTTTGTCACGGGTAAGATCGGTTTGTACACCGGAACTGCCCTTGGGATAATAAATCCAGAGAGTGACACCTGCCTTCAGCAGTTTCAATACCTTATTCATTTCCTTTTTCACCTGGCTGCTGTTCATCACGAACCAATGCAACTGATCATACTTATTTGCGTTGCTGGTAATGCTGACACCAGCAGGAAGGCCGGTCAATGATCTTTTAAAACCGGTTGGTGCATTCAGCGTAAGCAGGGAATATCCTTCCTGTATTTTTAATCTTTGGGAAATGGTATTGGCCATGGAAGTGTTATTCTTCCAAAAATAAACAATTAGCTGAACCGGTTTGGCTAATTCTTTATCATACAAAAGGACGGTTGGCCAAATTGAAAGCGGGAAAATTACCTGCGGAGGTCGTTTCAATGATTTCCCTGGCGAGTTCTTCCCCTTCAAGCATCCATTGCGTCATCAATCCACGATCAAAACGCAAACCGGTTGGGAAATCCTTATCAAGCTCACCGGCCGGATAGATATAAAATATTTTTACTTTTCCTTTCGCGAGTAATTTGAATTTGGCTATCAGTTCGAGATCATTTTCCTTTACTTCCTGGATGAATATGGCGATCGAACGCATGAGTACATTCAGGACGCCGGTTATTTTTGCCGTGGGTTGGACGACCAGTTCGTTGGGATTATTACTGAGAATATAGATCTCGTGGTCCTCATTTAATTTGAGATTGGTACAGACAGCGCGGGTAGGAATGACTTCACGGTTACCTCCGTCTACATACAGTTCATTACCGATCGGAACAGGATCCATAAACACGGCCTGGTTGCTGCTGGCCAGCAGGGCTTTTATCAGTGCATCGCGGGTGGTTACTTTTTTCGTTATATAATAATTGGAAGGAAGAATATCTTTTGTAGTGAAAACAGTGATCCTTCCGCTTTGCAGGCTGACTGAATTCAGGCACAGCGTGGTATTGCTGTTCATAATATCGGAGAAGGTCTGGTCGGAAATATTTTCGCTGATCTGGTTCATCAACGGATGTGTATCATAGATAAAGCTGTTATTCGCCAATACGGTATTGAATAAATTCAACGGTTCAAGAATATCTGCATTGGTAGTAGACAGGTATACTTTTCTTAATTCATCTATTTTGCCGACCGATGCAAGGCTGGCGATGAGAGCGCCGGTGCTGGTGCCGCTGATCAGGTCGAAATGATCGATATTCTTTTCTTTTTGCAGGTAACGCAATACGCCTACACTGAATGCTCCCTTTGCGCCACCGCCGCTTGTAATAAGTACTCTCATACGATCAGATTTTTTTATTGGCTAACACAAATCCTGCAAGAAATCCGAATTTTTTTATGTTTGTGTCATAGTTGGCTGAAAAATTGATACCGAATGGCCCAAGCTCCACTTCCAATCCACCTTCTGCATAACTGAACCTGCTGAAATTATTATTATACCACCAAACAAATTGATATTACCTAATGAAAATACACCGGGTCGCAGGTCTTTTAAACGCACACTTATTCTTGAGCTCAACGTGATATAGGAATCATTGGAACGAAGAAAGAAACCCGGCCCGGCCATCAATCTTACTGTGCCACCGCATTCATCTTTTCCTTTGAAGGTGTAGACAAGATATCCACGAAGACTGCCGAGATACTGCATCTTTGTTTTACTTAAAAAAGCAGCGGTGCCCTGCGCAATTTCAATTCGCCGGCCAAAACCCGCACAAAACTCTGTAGATGGGAAAACAGGTTTCACCTGCAGGATATGAAAGCGCGCATGGTTGATCCAGCGAAGGACATTGCTTTTGTTGATCGTAGGCAATACATCGGTGAAACAATCGGGATCGTCGTATTTGGGTTGATCGTTGAAAAAATAAGTGTCCAGCACTTTCACTATTTCTATAAGGCTTTTATAAATATCCGGCCGGCTGGTTTTGATATTTGCAAGCACAGCTTCATTGGCTTGCTGATCGTCGCTGCAATTGCCAAGAAAATTTACGAGACCTGTTAATTGTGTGGCATAATCCGTGGCTTTCAATTTACAATTTGCTTCATTACAGCAATTTTTTCCTGTTTGACAAAAAGCAGGTAAAGCGCAAAAAGCAAAAGTCAGTACAAAAAGAAAATTTTTTATTGATAACGGTTTATAGATCAGGACTTGTTCTGGAAAATTTCATCACCTGTAACAGGTCTTTGATACCGTTGTTCTTCCTGATCAGGTCATCACAATAATGATCGAGCCGGTTCAGGCTCGTATCGGATAATACCCAGTTTAATGGTACTTTCGATACACGCACATCCAATGGTATATCGACGAATTTTCCGTTGAGACCGGCAACAAAGTTCATCAGGTCATATTTGGCGAATTTGGCATTGCCGGCACGGGTATCATAAATTCCATTGACAATCTCGGTAAATTCATTCGCGAATTTGACGGTGGAGGGGATGATCCGGGTATCATTTCCAAATTGTACCAGCATGACATAGGGCTTGTACCGGTGAAAGAGGCTATCCTTGCTAAGATCCTGCAATACTTCGAGCATCGTTTGCGCTCCATAATTTTCAATATAACCGCCGTCTACATAATGATATCTTCTTCCTTTGTATTCCAATGCACCACCGGGCGAGAACAACGGAAAGCGGGTACTAAAATTGATTGCAGTG
>CAMLGR010000073.1 GCA_946479615.1 uncultured Bacteroidota bacterium
CATATTATATCCATCCATCTGTGTCATCCGTGTTCTATTCTTCAATTGTAGTACAATTTTTACCTTGTAATGTTAATGGAACACAGATAGGGCGGATAAGACGGATTCAATCTGAATTATCCATATTATATCCATCCATCTGTGTCATCCGTGTTCTATTCTTCAATTGTAGTACAGTATTTACCTTGCAATGTTAATGGAATACAGATGGAACGGATAGGACGGATTTAATCTGAATTATCCATATTATATCCATCCATCTGTGTCATCCGTGTTCTATTTAGTTCATACACAAATAACACTATTGATGATCATTCTTGCCGCGCTTATTGCATTCATTCTTCTTGTCGTTATATTCACTAATATATTTACCAGGCAACTTCCTTTTGGCGCCTTGCCTTCAGGGGAAAGACTGGAACGTATTCAGCAATCGCCCAACTATAAGAATGGACAATTTCAGAATGTAAGCCCTACGCCTTCGCTGACAGAAGGAGCGAGTTACGCCGGTGTGATGAAAGAGTTCTTCTTTAGCCGGAAGAAAAGAAATAAGCCGGCATCGGTCCTTCCTGCTGTTAAAACCAATCTTTTCGAGCTCGACCCGCAGGAGAATATACTCGTATGGTTCGGTCACTCTTCTTATTTCATGCAACTGGATGGGAAGAAGATGCTGGTCGATCCTGTATTCAGTGGCAATGCTTCGCCGGTACGGTTTACCACGAAGAGTTTTCCCGGCAGTGATATCTATACCGTGGAAGATATCCCTGTGATCGATTACCTGTTTATCTCGCATGACCACTGGGACCATCTCGATTACCGTACCATTGTCAAACTGTGTCCAAAGATTAAAAAAGTGATTACAGGGTTGGGTACCGGCGCCCATCTCGAACGCTGGGGATATGACAGGCAGCTTGTGAATGAAAAAGATTGGAATGAAAAACTGGTACTGGATGATGGGTTCATTGTATATACAACACCGGCGCGGCATTTTTCCGGGAGAGGCTTCAAAAGGAATACATCCCTGTGGATGTCCTTTGTTTTGAAAACACCTTCCTTTAGCATTTATTTAGGTGGTGATTCCGGGTATGATACGCATTTTAAAAAGATAGGTGATCAATATGGCCCTTTCGACCTGGCGATACTGGAAGACGGGCAGTATAACAAAAGCTGGAAGTATATTCACATGATGCCGGAAGAAGTGATAACTGCCGGGCAGGAGTTGCGGGCAAAAAAAATATTGCCGGTACACTGGGGCAAATTTGCGCTTAGCCTTCACGATTGGGATGATCCGATCAAACGCGTAGTTAAAGAAGCTCATGCAAAAGGCATCACACTTATTCATCCACTCATTGGCGAAGCCGTAAATATCAATCATCAGGCAATACAAAAATCCTGGTGGGAAGGAATACAGTAACGTATCAATAACAGCAATAAATTCCGCTGCTCTTATTTTTCTTTGGGATAAATTTATCCTCCCGGAATCCCGTTTAAAATCTCCCTGATTAAGTATCTTTTCTTTTTAATCAATCCGTTATAAAAAACATTGCTGTTACATGAGCTACAAAAGAATAATTGCCGTCCTGCTTTTTATCTATTCTGTTCAACCTCTCTGCGCACAAATCAAATTACCTGCACTGATCCGTGATAGCATGATTCTGCAAAGAGATACCAAACTGAAAATATGGGGATGGGCATCGAAAGGAGAGAAAGTGAAAGTGAAATTTACCGGGAAAACATATTCTACTACTACCGGAAGCGATGGAAAATGGACCGTGACATTGCCCGCGATCAAAGCAGGCGGCCCTTATACCATGGATATCAGCGGTAGTAATAAAATATCACTCAAAGATATTCTCATCGGCGATGTATGGTTCTGTTCCGGTCAATCGAATATGGTGCATCAGATGAAACTCCATAAGGAAAGATATGAAAAGGATATCGCGCAGGCGAATTACCCGATGATCAGGCATTTCTTTATCCCTACATTGACCGACCTGCAAGGACCGCGTGACAATTTTCCTTCGGGTAACTGGAAATCCGCAAATCCTGAGGATGTGCTTGAATTTTCAGCCGTCGCTTATTTTTTTGCTGTTACTATTTACGAGAAATATAAGATACCCATCGGCCTGATCAATGCAAGTGTGGGCGGCTCACCCATTGAAGCCTGGATCAGTGAAGAGGGATTCAAAGAATTTCCGGAACAGTTAAAAACGATCGGAAAATTAAAAGATACCGCTTATGTCAATGCCGCTAACCGTTCTTCTTTCGGTGGTGGGAGAGGAGGCGCAAGACCGGTTGATAAAGGCATGACCGAATCCAAAAAATGGTTTGATCCTGCTTATCTTCCCAAAAACTGGCATAACATCAATGTGCCCGGTTATTGGGAAGACCAGGGATTGAAAGATCTCAATGGCATCGTATGGTACCGGAAAGAAATTGAAGTGCCAGCCTCCATGACAGGAGTGCCGGCTAAATTATCATTGGGAAGAATTGTCGATGCCGATTTTGCTTATGTCAATGGTGTGCAGGTGGGTACTACCACTTATATGTATCCACAACGCAGGTACCAGGTGCCTGCAGGTGTATTGAAAACCGGAAAGAATATTATTGTTGTAAGAGTGACCAATAACAATGGCAAAGGTGGATTCGTGCCTGACAAACCTTATGCGCTCACGGCTAACGGGCAATCTATCGATCTGAAAGGTGATTGGTTATTTAAAGTGGGACAGGCAAATGCGCCGGTTGTTTTTGAAAGAGGTGCAGGTGCTGTATTCCCCGTTTCTGCGCAGAACTCACCGGCTGCTTTATACAATGCAATGACGGCTCCCGCGATCAATTATAAAGTAAAAGGATTTTTATGGTACCAGGGCGAAAGTAATAGCGGTCGTGCACAGGAATATACATTGTTACAACCTGCATTGATTGCTGACTGGAGAGCGAAATGGCAGGAGCCTGATGCTCCTTTCTTATATGTGCAGCTACCCAATTTTATGGACAGGAATTATCTTCCTTCCGAAAGCCAATGGGCCGGTCTTCGGGAAGCACAATTAAAATCATTGTCTGTTCCCAATACCGGTATGGCAGTGGCGATCGACTTGGGTGAATGGAACGATATTCACCCGGATAGAAAAAAAGATGTAGGCTATCGTCTTGCACTGGTAGCAGAGAAAGTAGCGTATGGCGATAACGCCGTTATTTATTCAGGACCGATCTTTCAATCGGCTGCCATCGATGGTAATAAAATAACGGTCAGCTTCACCAATATCGGAACTGGTCTTACGGCTATCGATGGGGAAGACCTGAACCAGTTCGCTATTGCAGGAGCCGATAAAAAATTCGTGTGGGCCAACGCAAAGATCGAAGGAGATAAAGTGGTCGTATGGAGCGACGAGATCAGTCATCCCGAATTTGTCCGCTATGCCTGGTCCGACAATCCAGAGGATGCCAATCTTTATAACAAAGAAGGATTGCCGGCATCACCATTCCGAACAGATAAATAATAATACTGATATTATTCATTTCAAATTCAATGCGGCCATGAAAAAAATTCCTTTCCTTTTCCTGTTGCTGGTTGCTTTCAATGCGATGGCGCAAACGACAGCAAACGGAAACTATCCGGCGCCTGTTACTTTTACATCGGAACAGGATCATAACAATATGATGCAGCAACTGGGTGTAAAAAAACTGAGACCCGGGCCCAGTGGCAATGAAGCCGATCCCAATCATGCCAACTACGATGAATCATTGGCGAATCCCTGTCCGAAATTGCCGGATGTGCTGGTAACGAAAGCAGGTAAAAAAGTAACCACCCCCGATATGTGGTGGAAACAGCGCCGTCCTGAAATAGTAGAAGATATGGAACGCGAAGTGTATGGACGCTTACCAAAGAATCTTCCTGAAGTCACCTGGACAGTTAAGATCACCGACAGGGAATTTGTCGGACGCATTCCTGTTATTGCCAAACAACTGATCGGTCATGTCGATAACAGTGCGTATCCTTTGATCGATGTCAACATATCCATGATGCTGGTAGTACCGGTGAATGTAAAAGGACCGGTACCGGTATTGATGATGTTTGGCCGCCCTTCTTTTCCTTCGCCGGCGCAACCTTCGCCCGATGATATGGAGAAGATCAATGCAGCGATCAAAGAGTTATTGGTGAAATCCAACCCGGAAATGAAAGATATCTTTACCAGATACCCCGCGTATAATCCTGTTACACGTGCGAACACCGGTAACCCGTTTGCACCTCCTCCTCCTGTGGTGGGCGATCCGCCATCGACCGAACAATTACTGGCGGCAGGTTGGGGATATGCTACAATAGATCCTTCCACGATACAGGCTGATAATGGAGCCGGCATCACGAGGGGCATCATAGGATTAGTAAATAAAGGACAGCCACGTAAGCCGGATGATTGGGGCGCATTACGTGCATGGGCCTGGGGCGCTGCAAGAGGACTTGATTACCTCGAAACCGATTCTGCGGTGGATGCAAAAAAAGTAGGTATCGAAGGAGTGTCGCGTTATGGAAAAGCAGCCTTGGTGACACTGGCATTCGAACAACGTTTTGCTATGGGATTGATCGGTTCTTCCGGTAAAGGCGGTACTACATTGCATCGCCGTGTGTGGGGAGAAGCGGTAGAAAGTCTGGCAGGTGGAGAATATTACTGGATGGCGGGCAACTATGTGAAATATGGAGCATCGGAAGCCAGCTTTGGTGCAAAAACCGGTTGTGATATTCCTGTCGATTCGCATGAACTCATTGCAATGTGTGCGCCACGTCTTACATTTATCAGTTATGGTATCCCGGAAAAAGGCGATGCCAAATGGCTGGATCACCAGGGTAGTTATATGGCGGCTATTGCAGCAGGACCCGTATTTAAATTATTAGGAGTAAAAGACCTGGGCGTTTCGAATGATTATGAAAAAGAAAAAATGCCGGCGGTGAATGTAGATATGCTGGATGGTCAACTGGCCTGGCGGCAACATGATGGCGGGCATACCGATGGTCCGAATATGAAATACTTTATCAAATGGGCCGATAAATTTATCCGTTGATTGCTTTTATTCTTACCGGTAAATAATTCGTAACACAGGGCCAGCAATTAACAGGAACAATTATATAAAACAGTATGATAAAAAAGATATGGTTTCCCGCAGTAGTTGGTTTGACATTATCATTTACCGGCTATGCGCAATCCGGCCAACCCTGGAATGGTAAAAAATGTGCCGTTGTATTAACCTATGACGATGCGATCGATCAGCATCTCGATATTGCGGTTCCTGTTCTTGATTCGTTGCAGCTGAAAGCCACATTTTATATTACGGCCTTTTCCAATTCCATGCAGAAGCGGATGAACGAATGGAAGAAACTGCCTGCAAAAGGATATGAACTGGGCAATCATACTTTATATCATCCCTGTATCGGCGGACCCGGTAAAACCTGGCTCAAGCCCGAATATGATATGAGAAACTATACGGTGCAACGGATGGTGGATGAAATAAGAATGACCAATGTCTTTTTACAATCGCTCGATAATAAAACAAAAAGAACATTTGCTTTTACCTGCGGCGATATGAAAGTGGATGATTCTTCTTTTATCAATGGAATGAAAAACGATTTCCTGGCTGCCAGGGCCGTGCGGAATGAAATGCATAAGATCAACGAGGTTGACCTTTATAATGTGGATTGTTATATGGTCAATGGTGAAACGGGTGCGCAGTTGATAGAATGGGCGAAAAAAGCAATAGCGACCAATTCATTGCTGGTCATATTATTTCATGGAGTGGGAGGGGGCAATGCATTGAATGTATCGCCTGCTGCGCATAGCGAATTCCTTCATTTCTTAAAACAACATGAAAAAGAAATAATGATCGCTCCCATGATCACCATAGCAGAACATATTAAGGAATGGCAGGCGCATAACAAATGAGTTATGCCGTCATCAGGCTATGGGAATTGTATTTCGATAGGCTTGACACGTTCATACACCACTTTTTGTCCTGCATCATACGCATAGCAACCCCAGATAAGCGTTAACTGGTTGCCGGAAATTTGCATGAATACTTTCGCATCCGTGGAGGATAAGATATTGGTGCCATTATCGAATATGATCCGGTTGGTGAACTGACCGGCCGGAAGCACCAGGCACACATTTTCCTGTACACCGGGATCGCGGATGATGGTAAAATTGCCCCGCTTGCTGAATGTTCCATTTACCTGCATTTCATAATGACCGTTGTCAAATGTCAGGAGATTACCATTGCCTGGCTGAAACACTGCTACCTGGGGGTTAAAAGCGGCGGAAGATTGCCGTAATTCCCAGGTCCCTGCAATCGAGCTTTCAGCGTTATTCTTTTTGCTGCAACCCGTAAAACCAACTATAAGCGCCAGACATACAATTTGCAGGGAAATAAATTTCATGATTCCTGTTTTACCGGTTGACAGCCAGGAATATAAAATCGTTGCATGATAGCCACATAGCCGAAATAAGGGAAGATAATCAGCCACGGATACACGGAAATGAATGCAATAGCGCCGGAGACGATCCGTGTATCGTGGCTAATAATTTTTTCCCTCCCGCAGGGATATATATAAATTGCCTGTTATCTTAGCCCTTCGACTATACCTGCTGACCGTATAAAATGAAAATGTATGAAACCCGTTAGTTCCCTGATTTGTTTTGTTTTTATCTGCGTGTTCCCTGTTAAGGGAATTTCTCAACCAAAACCAGTTAATTCAACAACTATCGGCCTTGCCGGCGAATGGTCATTCCAGACCGATCCATCCAATGTGGGCATCACCGAAAAATGGTTCAATAAAAAGCCAACCGATAAGATAACGCTACCCGGTTCCATGACCGGCAATAATAAAGGTGACGAGGTTACCGTCAACACCCCCTGGACAGGCAGCATCTTCGATTCGTCCTGGTTCACCAATGCATCCTATGCGCGCTACCGCCAGCCCGGTAATATCAAAGTTCCTTTCTGGCTGCAACCCGTTAAATATTACAAAGGACCGGCCTGGTACCAGAAAGAGATCGTTATCCCTGCCGGCTGGCAAAAAAAGCATATCGAACTTTTTATTGAAAGAAGTCATTGGGAAACGACAGTATGGCTGGATGGAGAAATGGCAGGTATGCAAAACAGCCTGGCAACCGCCCAGGTATTTGATCTGTCAAAACTCGCTGCACCCGGAAAGCATACACTTACTATTCGTGTCGACAATCGTGTGAAGGAAATAAATGTGGGTGTCAACTCGCATAGTATCTCGGATCATACCCAAACCAACTGGAACGGGTTGATCGGCCAACTGCAATTACGCGCCCGTCCTTTATTGTTTATACAGCAAGTAAGATTATATCCTGATATAAAAAACAACCAGGTCGTAGCGAAGATCAGTATTGAAAATAATTCAGGTGCTAAAAAAGCAAGTCTTACACTTCTGGCTGCTATCGATAAGCAAACAACGTCGCTGAAACCGGTGATCAGGCAAATTGATTTAACGGGCCCTCAAACAGAAATAGAAATAATTTACCCGATGGGTGACAAGCCTTTGTTATGGGATGAGTTTTCACCGAATGTTTATTCCATGAAAATTTCACTGGCACAGGCCGATGGAAGCAAGGATGATCAACAGGTTCTTTTTGGGATGCGTTCTTTTCAAACAGAAGGAACACGTTTTACCATCAATGGCAAACTCACTTTCTTACGGGGTACATTGGAATGTGCGATATTTCCGCTTACCGGTTATCCTCCTACCGATGTCAATGCCTGGCTGAAGATATTCAGGACAGCGCGTTCATATGGTCTTAATCATATGCGCTTTCATTCCTGGTGTCCGCCCGAAGCTGCTTTTGAAGCGGCCGACAGGATGGGTTTTTATTTACAGATCGAATGTTCTTCCTGGGCCAACCAGGGTTCTTCGGTGGGAAGTGGTTATCCCGTTGATCAGTATATATTGGATGAAAGCGAACGGATCGTAAGGGATTATGGCAATCATCCTTCTTTTTGTATGCTCACCTACGGTAATGAACCGGGAGGAAAAAACCAGGTTGCTTACCTGACTGCATTTGTAAAAAAATGGAAAGAAAAAGATAACCGTCGCTTGTATACCACCGGCGCCGGCTGGCCCAATGTTCCCGAAAATGATTATCAGAGTGCATCGGAACCACGTATACAACATTGGGGGGAAGGATTGAATAGTATTATCAACAGCCAGCCTCCAAGAGCTGATTACGACTGGAGGGAAACAGTGAATAAATGGACCATGCCGGTTGTCAGTCACGAGATCGGTCAATGGTGTGTGTATCCTGATTTTAAAGAGATCAGCAGGTATACCGGTGTATTGAAAGCGAAAAACTTCGAGATCTTCCGTGAATCATTGACAGAACATGGAATGAGACAACTGGCAGATAGTTTCTTACTGGCTTCAGGAAAACTGCAGGCGCTTTGTTATAAAGCAGATATAGAAGCTGCTTTGCGCACACCGGGTTTTGGCGGATTTGAATTGCTTGATCTTCATGATTTCCCGGGGCAGGGCACTGCATTGGTAGGTGTGTTGAATGCATTCTGGGAAGAGAAAGGATATATAACGGCTAAAGAATACAGCCGGTTTTGTAATTCCACTGTTCCGCTGGCACGTTTTCCTAAGATGATCTACCGGAATAATGAATCGCTGTCGGTGCCGGTAGAAGTGGCGCATTTTGGAAATGAAACGCTAAAGGATATCATTCCTTCCTGGAATATTACCGATGCGGCGGGCAAGGTAATTTTTAAAGGTGAATTGAGTAAAACGGATATTGCATTGGGTAACGGGATCAAACTCGGTACGGTCCTGCAATCCTTACGCAGTATCAACGAAGCGCAGAAACTCACCCTGCATGTGTTGATAGATCGTTTTGAAAATACCTGGGACTTCTTTGTATACCCTGAGATACTGCCCCGCATGCGTACAACCGTCATGGTAACGGAGCAAATGGACCAGGCGGTATTTGAAGCGCTTGATGATGGGGGTAAGGTATTATTGATATTAAAAAAGGACAGTAGCAAAATAAAAAAACAGGATGCAGCGATCGGGTTCTCCAGTATTTTCTGGAACACGGCCTGGACCAATGGGCAAGCTCCGCATACATTAGGTATCCTGTGTAATCCCAATCATCCGGCACTTAAAGATTTTCCTACTGATTATTATAGCAACTGGCAATGGTGGGATGCGATGAGTCATTCCAATGCCATCATGCTCGATTCAGTTATGAATGGTTTGCAACCCATCGTAAGGGTGATCGATGATTGGGTAACGAATCGGTCGCTGGGACTTTTATTTGAATGTAAGGTCGGGAAAGGGAAATTGATTGTGTCGGGAATTGATTTGCTGGACAATCAGAATAACAGGCCCGAAGCCAAACAACTATTGTACAGTCTTGAAAGATATATGGCCACCACTGATTTCAATCCTCAGCTAACTATTCCCTGGGGCAAACTATCGTTACTGGTACGATGATCCGTTCGGATTTCAGCCGGTTCAGGGTTTTCAGGGATTAACACTTATGGTGTAAATCTTTGACTATCAGTCATCTATCTCTGATTCATGTGTCATCCATATGGATTAAGCATAGATAAGATATGGATCGTATATGCCTCGCGCGGGGTAAGGAAGGTTTATCAGGAAATTCCGAGGCTAACATTTATAAGTATAAACTAAGGTCACTTCCTTCCTCATTCCTTATTCTTATTTACCTGTTTCTTATTGCCCTGAAATGAAATAAACCCCGGCATGAACTGGGGTTTATTTCGGAACTCCATTTTAAATCACAACCAAAAAACCTTCAATAATGCTGAATTATTTATAGCTGCTTCTGCCTGATAAGCGGAAATTATCATGCCAATAACAAGCAAGACTATAAACGTCCCATATTAAAAATCATCCTGCTGTTTCTGTAGAGCTTATTCCACAAACAATTCCTCTTATGAGGCGTAATCTGTCATGTTATAACTTATAAATATCTATATGAGTATCGGGCGATATGGCATTATTTTCTATTTACATGAATATAAATTATACTACTGTGGAAGCAGTAAAATACAATGATGCCACCCGTAACCGTCCCGAAGGAGAAAGAGTGCTGGATGCCTGTTATGTTTTTTCCGATCTGCCGGTTTATATCGAACAATTGAAAGATGAAAAAAGCTGGATCGAAGGCGATCGCAATGCCATCACCGTATTTAAATCCGATCCGGTTACGATCGTACTCACGATACTGAAAGAAGGATCTTCCATCATCGATAATAAAGTAAGAGGCTTTATCACTATCCAGGTACTGGAAGGAGAAGTGAATTTATATACCGGTGGAGAAAACATCAATGCACCCAAAGGTCAGCTTATCACCTTCCATCCCGATATTGTACATACCCTCGAAGCAAAAAAAGAAAGCATACTCCTGCTCACTACATTCCATGATCAGTTAAAAGGAGATGGGCTGTAACAGATTTTGAAATTTTGTCCCGCATTTTACGGGACAAAATTCCCCAATCCCACAGAATCCTTAATTTAGCCGATCATTTATCGACTATGCCGACAAACGCCAACCGACAATTCCTGGATTTTGAAAAACCTGTAAAGGATCTTATCGAAGAGATCGAGAATGCAAAGCATCGCCAGGAAAAGACACATATTGATATGACGGACGTGATCTCACGGCTCGAGAATAATATAATCGACAAAAGAAAAGAGATCACCCACCACCTCACCAGTTGGCAGCGGGTACAGCTCAGCCGTCATCCCGACAGACCTTATACCATGAAGTATATCCAGAAAATGACGGAAGACTTCGTGGAGCTATTTGGGGACCGGAATGTAAAAGATGATAAAGCGATGGTAGGCGGTTTCGGAAACCTGGGCGGAGAAACCGTAATGATCATCGGCCAGCAAAAAGGTATCAATACCAAAGCAAGACAATTGCGCAATTTTGGTATGGCTAACCCCGAAGGGTACCGCAAAGCGCTCCGCCTGATGAAATTGGCGGAAAAATTCAACAAACCTGTTATTACATTGATCGATACACCCGGCGCCTTTCCCGGTCTTGAAGCCGAGGAACGTGGCCAGGGTGAAGCTATTGCCCGTAACATCTACGAAATGATCCGGCTGAAAGTACCCGTGATCTGCGTGATCATCGGCGAAGGCGCCAGTGGAGGAGCTATGGGGATCGGCGTGGGCGACCGTGTCTTTATGATGGAAAATACCTGGTACACGGTTATCAGCCCTGAAAGTTGCTCCTCTATCTTGTGGCGTAGCTGGGAAAAGAAAGAAGTGGCGGCAGAACAGCTTCGTCTTACCGCCGAAAAAATGCTTGGTTTCGGACTGATCGATGGTATTATACCCGAACCGATCGGGGGCGCTCATTGGGATTATGACGAAGCGGCTAAAATCGTAAAAGACTACCTCGTGCCTGTTATCCAGGAACTCAAGCAGGTTCCCGCCGAAGAGCGGGTCAGGGATCGCATCGAAAAATTCGGCAAGATGGGATTCTGGGAAGAAGTATAATACAACACTTCTTCATTCATACCATATCACTTCACATAGCATTCAGGATTTTCATGAAAATACTTTTTCATGCTACCGCTTCTGCAGGGACATAGCGTCTGCATAAGCGGTAACCATCCTGGCTGATCCAGGAATGATATCAATAATCTGTAATCAATTATTTTAAAGGAACACAGTAAACCTGTAAGTTCGCAAACTGAAACAAAAAGGATATGAATCTCAGAGACAAATTCACCGGAACAGGCATTGCCATTGTAACCCCATTTCATTCAGACGGCAGCATCGATTGGGATAGTTTTAAAAAGCTGATCGAATTCTGGATAAAGGGTAAGGTGGAATATCTTGTTGCACTCGGAACAACCGGTGAAAGCGCTACTATTCATGGTAAAGAAAAACAGGAAGTCTTTTCTTTCGTTGCCAAAACAGCAGCCGGCCGGTTGCCGCTGGTAGCAGGTATTGGTGGAAATGATACCCATGAAGTGATAGAAAATTTCAAAACATTCGATCTGTCAGGATACGATGCGATCCTTTCGGTATCTCCTTATTATAATAAACCCAACCAGGAAGGTCTTTTCCGGCATTATAAAGCATTGGATGCTGCCGCTCCATTGCCGGTAATGATGTACAATGTACCATCCAGGACAGGACAAAGCGTATCGGCAGAAACAACAGTGCGTATTGCCAAAGAATGTAAAAACATCTTTGCGACAAAGGAAGCCTGTGGCAATTTTGACCAGATCAATTATATCATTAAAAACAAACCTGCGGATTTTATGGTCATCAGCGGTGACGACCCGATCACATTGCCGATGATCGCCTGTGGCGCCGAAGGATTGATCTCCGTAGTGGCGAATGCTTACCCGGCCGATTATTCGGAAATGGTGAGGCTTTGCCTGCAGGGAAAATTTACAGAAGCACAGAAGTTGCATTATAAATACACGGATATCATCACTTCCTTATTTGCAGAGGGCAGCCCGGCAGGTGTAAAAGCCTATTTATCGGAAATGGGTCTTTGCAAAAATACCTTCCGTCTTCCTGTATGGCCTGTCAGCGACAAGATGTATGCACAAATCAGGGAATTAATGAAAACAGTAAAGTAACTTCCATAGGCACATAGGGGCATATAGGTTTCACATAGAGGGTTTATATTTGTTTACACTCATGTTCAGATCGATTCTTACTATATCTATATTGATTTCTTCCCTGTCAATACAAGCTCAGCAGGCTGTACGAATGGAGATAAAAACATTACCATCCTATCATCCCGGCGGCAGCGACATCTTTCTTGCTGGCTCTTTTAATGGATGGAACCCGCAGGATGAAAAATATAGATTTGAAAAGGATGCGCAGGGAAATTATTATATCGATCTCACCCTGGCCGATGGAGTGTATGAATACAAACTGACCAGGGGTGGCTGGGATAAAGCAGAATCTGAAAAAGATGGCTCGGGAGCTCCTAACCGTGTTCTGAACATACCTGCTGATACTATCATCACCCTGGTCGTAAAAGAATGGGCCGATCGTTTTCCTGCCGCCCCGAAAAAAAGTACCGCCAGCAAACAGGTGCATATCATCGATACCGCATTCCTGATACCGCAATTAAAAAGAACAAGAAGGGTCTGGATCTACCTGCCAAAAGGATATGCAAAAAATGCGCGTACCCGTTATCCTGTATTGTACATGCAGGATGGACAAAACCTGTTTGATGAAGCGACTGCCTATTCGGGCGAATGGGGTGTAGATGAATTTTTAGATTCAGCGAAACGACCCTGTATCGTAGTGGCGGTAGATCATGGTGGGGCCAAACGGCTGAACGAATACAATCCGTATGATAATGACCGCTTCGGTACTGGCGAAGGCGATCTGTATGTCGATTTCTTAGTAAAAACATTAAAGCCGTATATCGATAAAAAATACCGCACACTGAAAGATAAAAAGAACACCGTGATCGCCGGTAGTTCCATGGGAGGATTGATCTCTTTATATGCTGTTCTGAAATATCCCGGCATATTCGGTGGTACAGGTGTTTTTTCCCCGGCGTTCTGGATCAGCGGAACAAAAATATTTGAGGATATCAGTAAGAAAGGGAAGGCCGTTAATTCCAAAATCTACTTCTATGGTGGTAAACTCGAAGGCGAAACTATGGTACCGGATATGCTAAAGGCATTTGAAACGATGTCGGCTGTTTCCCGATCAAAAATGACCGTGGTCATCCGCGACGAAGGAAAACACAATGAACCTACCTGGAGAAAGGAATTTCCGTTGTTCTATCAATGGATGAGGAAATAGTTTTAGAGGTGGACTTACTGATTGATCCGCCATTCATAATTATTAATTATAAATTATGAATTATGAATGATGAATGGTGAATCTAACACCTATACGTCACTCCCTCCAGCGCCAGGTCTGTATTCGGGAAGATTTCTCTTGCTTCCTGTTCAAATTCTTCGAGTGTATCGTATTTGCTGCTGAAATGACCGATCAGTAATTTTTTTACGCCTGCTTTTTGGGCAATCATAGCAGCTTGTTTGGTCGTACTGTGAAATCGTTCTTCTGCTCTTTCGCGGAGCGTATCGAGATAAGTGGTTTCGTGGTAGATCATATCGAATCCGCGGATATGATCGATGATCGGTTCATAATATTTGGTATCGGCACAAAAAGCATACGATTTGCCTTTAGGCGCTTCTTCCGTTACCCATTCATTTTTGATCACTTCTCCTGCACTGGTAACAAAATCCTCACCATTGCGCAGGTTCTCATAAAAATGCAGGGGGATCAGGTTTTCTTTTACGCTGTCAATGATCAACCGTCTTGGTTTTTTCTTTTCACGGAAAGAAAATCCATAGCATTCGATACGGTGCTGGGTAGGAAAACATTTGATCTCGATCTTATCATTGTCGACAAGGGTGGCTTCCCCGCTGATCGTATGAAAATACAAGGGATAACAAAGCCGGGTGTCGGCCACTTTTAACTGGATTTCTATGATCTCCTGCAAAGGTGCCGGTCCGAATATATGAAGCTCCTGCTGGTGACTAAGCAGGCTGAACGAATTCAGTAAACCTACAAGTCCGAAATAGTGATCGCCATGAAGATGGGAAATAAAAATATGGGAGATCTTACCGCGGCGGATCTTGTAATTGATCATCTGGATCTGGGTGCCTTCCCCGCAGTCCACAAGAAAATTCTGTCCGTCAAGTGTTACCACCTGGCTGGTAGGGTGCCGGTCAAAAGCTGGTACAGCGGAATTATTTCCGAGGATCGTTACTGCGAGCATGGAGGCTAAAGTACAAAGTAAGGGGCAATGGGAAAAGTACTATTTAGCGGATAGTTGAAAATAGTTTGTTAAGCAGTCTGTCAATTGCTTGATAATGTCTGACCAGGCAGCTATCGGGTTTCAAAGAAGACTATAAACTGAAGAATTGGCCACAGAGGAAAAGAAAATCACAGGGATGTCTGTTATCATAACCCCTCTGCGGTTCTCATTTGTATTTTCTGTGGTCAATTCTTCGAAAATAATAGACTGCCGGTTGCTGGCTGTCACTCAAACTTAGTCAACGTACTGGCTATTTCTCCCAGATAGCTTTGCCCAAAAAGATTCAGATGGATCAGCAGCGGATAAAGATTGCATATTTCCCATTGTTCTTCGTAGTTGCCCGGTAAAGGGAAATGATAGTGATAAGCATCATAAAACGATCGGTCAAATCCTCCGAAAAGCGTCGTCATACCCAGGTCCATACTACGATGACCATAGTAGATCGCCGGATCAATAAGTACTGGTAAGGATGCTTTATTGCACATGAAATTGCCGCTCCAGAGATCGCCATGCAACAAAGAAGGGGGTTCGGGATTAAAGATCGTGTCCAGTTTTTTACCGAGTTGTTGAAATATATCGGCATAGCTGCCCGGCAGCAACTTTTTCTCAAGCGCGATGTTTACCTGTGGCAACAAACGATGCCCGAAAAAGAAATCGATCCAGCTGGTGCTGAAATCATTCTCCTGTGGCAACGCACCCATATAATTATTGCTGGTAAATCCATACTGGTCGTGCTGCGAATGGTGAAGCAGGGCCAGTTGTTCGCCAAACTTTTTCCAGAAACTATCCGTGCGTGTGCCGGTTGGTATCCACTGCAACAACAATAGTTGATAATTGTCACGAATTCCGCAGAACAGTGCATCGGCAACAGCGATACATTGCTGGCTGCGCAGGTAATCCAATCCTTCTTTTTCTTTTTCAAAAAGACCCGGGTAAGCAGCGGCGCTGTTTACTTTGAGGAAGAAATAATGAGTTCCATTTACCAGCAGCCGGTACGAATCATTAATGGAACCGCCACCAATGGAATGCATTTGGATCGTCTGCACCTCTTCACTAATGATTTTCGGGAGAATGGGTTGTAAGAAAGTTGTGATCTGTTGCATGTGTGAATAGACGATATAGTTGGCAGTTTTGCAGCCTGCAGGAAGCCCGGCAATTCAGTAGCAGACTGCCGGTTGCAAATCACTCTTCCCCATCCATCAATTCCCTTTCGATCTCTTCCATTTGAAGGATATCCCAGGCTTCGCTTTGTGTGGGCGTAACATTCATAAGTTCTAAAAGTTCATTACGGTCAAGAAATTCCTCTACGGCCGGCTGCATTTCACAAATCACGAAAGAAGCGTTATTTTCATAGAACTTTTGCTGTATATCCACCAACTTTTCTCCGGCAGCGTTGTCAATGTTTTGAATGTCTTTAAGGATCAGCACCAGGTTTTTAACGTCATTTTGCAGGTAAGGGAGTAAACTAGCGGACAAATCTTCTGTCATACTAGCAGAAAGTGAAGGTCCCGGCAGCGTGATGGCATGAAATTTCTCTTTGGTATCTATTTTGACCTGCATATAAGTGTTATTTGATTCCTTCCTTTTAGTAAAGTGCGAAAAAACAAAGTAGATAAACAACTTAAATTATCAACATTTCGTTTATAAGTAGAGCTAAAGCGTATCGGAATTAATTTGTTAATATTGTATCACAACCAATTATCTGAATATGGATAATAATTTTTCAGCCCAGGTAAAAGAGATCATCTCGTTCAGCAGGGAGGAAGCATTACGGTTAGGCAATGACTTTATCGGTACTGAGCACCTTCTTCTCGGGTTAATCCGGGAAGGCGATAATACAGCTGTCCGTATCCTGAAAAGCTTCAACGTTGATCTGTACGAGTTGCGCAAAGAGATCGAATTGGCCGTAAAAGATAAAACAGGGAAGAATATCGCCAATATTAATAGTCTTCCTTTGACCAAGCAGGCAGAAAAAGTGATCCGCGTAACCGTTCTCGAGGCCAAAGCCCTCAAGAGTACAACCGTGGAAACGGAACACCTGATGCTTTCTATTTTAAAGAACAAAGAAAATATTGCTACACAGATTTTAAATCAATTTGACGTGGACTACGATCTTTTCAGGCAGGAATTAGGCATCGTTAAGTCTAACGATCCCCGTGCCGAATACACAGACGAAAACGACGACGATTTCGAAGATGAAAAAAAGTATTCACAGCAAAAAGGTTCGAAACAGGGAAGTACTGCCAAAAGCAAAACGCCTGTACTTGACAATTTCGGACGCGATATCACCAAACTCGCCGAAATGGGGGCCCTGGATCCTATCGTTGGCCGTGAAGCCGAAATCGAAAGAGTATCGCAGATACTTTCCCGTCGTAAAAAGAATAACCCCATCCTCATCGGTGAACCCGGAGTAGGTAAAACAGCTATCGTGGAAGGTCTCGCCCTTCGTATCGTACAGCGCAAAGTTTCCAGGGTATTATTTGATAAAAGAGTGATATCACTGGACCTCGCTGCACTCGTAGCCGGTACCAAATACCGCGGACAATTCGAGGAAAGAATGAAAGCTATCATGAATGAACTGGAAAAAAACCGCGACGTGATCCTGTTCATCGATGAGCTGCATACCATTGTAGGCGCCGGCGGAGCCAGTGGCTCGCTCGATGCCAGCAATATCTTCAAACCAGCCCTGGCAAGAGGAGAACTTCAATGTATCGGTGCTTCCACACTTGATGAATACAGGATGTACATCGAGAAAGATGGTGCCCTCGATCGCCGGTTCCAGAAAGTAATGGTAGATCCGCCAAGTGTGGACGATACCATCAAGATATTGAACAATATCAAATCCAAATACGAGGATTATCACAATGTAACCTATAGCGACGATGCAATCGACGCTTGTGTGAAACTGAGTGATCGTTATATCACCGACCGTCTTCTTCCTGACAAAGCCATCGACGTAATGGATGAAGTTGGCGCCAGGGTGCACTTAAAGAATATCAACGTTCCGGATAATATCGTTGACCTGGAAAAGAAGATCGAGGATGTAAAGAATGAAAAGAATAAAGTGGTGAAGAGCCAGAAATTCGAAGAAGCTGCTTCACTCCGCGATACCGAAAAACGTTTGGCGGAAGACCTCGAAAAAGCAAAAGTGGATTGGGAAGAAGAAAGCAAACACAAACGTTATCCCATCGATGATGAAGCGATTGCTGAAGTGGTAAGTATGATGACGGGTATTCCTGTTAAGAGAATGGTACAGGCCGAGACCGAGAAACTCCGCAAGATGGCTGATGATATGCGCGATATGGTTATCGGGCAGGATGAAGCGATCGGTAAAGTGGTCAAAGCTATCCAGCGTAACAGGGTAGGGTTGAAAGATCCTAAAAAGCCGATCGGAACTTTCATCTTCCTCGGGCCTACCGGTGTAGGTAAAACAGAGCTGGCAAGAGCGCTGGCACGTTATATGTTCGATTCGGAAGATTCATTGATCCGTATCGATATGAGTGAATACATGGAGAAATTCACGGTCAGCCGCCTGATCGGAGCGCCTCCGGGATATGTGGGATATGAAGAAGGTGGTCAATTGACAGAAAGAGTGCGCCGTAAACCTTACAGCGTGATCCTCCTGGATGAAATTGAAAAAGCGCACCCGGATATCTATAATATACTATTACAGGTGTTGGACGACGGACAACTGACCGATGGTCTCGGTAGAAAGGTGGATTTCAAGAACACACTGATCATCATGACCTCCAATATCGGTGTACGTCAATTGAAAGATTTCGGAGCAGGTGTAGGATTTGCAACTGCGTCAAGGATCGAGAACGAAGATGAAGCTAACAAACAGGTTATCGAGAAAGCGCTGAAACGTACCTTCTCTCCTGAGTTCCTCAACCGTATCGACGATGTAGTGATCTTCAATAGCCTTTCCAAAGAAAATATCTTCAGTATCATCGATATTCTCATGAAGGGTGTTATGAAAAGACTGGCCAATCTCGGATTCAGCCTTAGCCTTACAGAAGAAGCTAAATCTTTTCTGGCCGATAAAGGATATGATGTACAGTTTGGTGCACGTCCGTTGCACCGGGCGATCCAGAAATACCTGGAAGATCCGCTGGCGGAAGAAATTCTCAACCTTAGCGTGAAAGCAGGGGATATACTCGAAGCTGACCTTGATAAAGAAAACAGTAAACTCACTTTTTCTTTTAAGAATATCGAGAAAAAATCAAAAGCGTAATTATTATTTATAAAATAATACCAGGAGCGTCTCATATGAGGCGCTCTTTTTTTATTTCACGCAAAGACGCTAAGTTTTCGCAAAGGCGCAAGGGGATAATAAATTTATAGTTCTTCCCAACTATTATAATCTCTTTGCGCCTTTGCGAAAACTTAGCGTCTTTGCGTGAAACCAATTATTTTTGCTCATCGGTAAAGGCATGGCTAAAAAAATCATTATAACAATAGACGGCTGGTCAAGCTGCGGAAAGAGCACACTGGCTAAGCAAATGGCCAAAAAGCTCGGCTATCTGTATGTCGATAGCGGTGCTATGTATCGTGCTATTACCTTGTACTTCCTGCGTAATCATATCGACTGGACCGATAAAAAAGAAGTCGTTCATGCGTTGAAAGAAATCCATCTCGACTTTCACTTCAATGATAAGAACCAGACCAGCGAGATCTATCTCAACGAAGAAAATGTGGAATACGTGATCCGTGATCTTGTCATCGCAGAAAAAGTAAGCGATGTAGCGGCCATTAAGGAAGTGCGTACGTATGCAGTGGCGCAGCAGCAAAAAATGGGAATGAAAAAAGGGCTGATCATGGATGGCCGTGATATCGGTACCGTAGTTTTTCCCAAAGCCGAATTAAAGATATTCATGACAGCTGACAATGCGGTAAGAGTGGAAAGACGCTTTAAAGAGCTGTACGAGAAAAATCCAAATATCACTATCGAAGAAGTAAAAAATAACCTGGAGATGCGGGACTATATCGATTCACACCGGGAGATCAGCCCATTAAAAAAGGCTGATGATGCCATTGTATTGGACAACACCAGCCTTACTGAAGAGCAACAATTTCAAAAAGCCCTGGGATGGGCCAAAGAAAAGATCGCTTCCTGATATTTTTATTCTGTCGCTGCTTTCTTTACATCCAGCAATTCTACCTGGAACACCAGCGTTGAACCACCCGGGATCGGTCCGTTATCATAAGCTCCATACGCCAGTGCAGACGGGATATAAAGCATATACGTAGAACCTACACTCATCAATTGTAATCCTTCTGTCCAGCCTGGTATTACGCGGTTTAATGCAAACGTAATAGGAGTGCCACGGCTATAGGAATTATCAAATTCATTTCCATTCAGCAATGTTCCTTTGTAATGACAGGTTACACTATCGGTAGGGCCAGGCTTAGCGCCGGTACCTTCTTTGACCACTTCGTATTGTAAGCCGCTGGCCGTCGTTTTTACTTCCGGTCTTTTCTTATTACGTTCAAGAAAGGCAATTCCTGAATCGATATTTGGTTTTGATTTATTTTCCTGCACCTGTGTCATGGCTTTATTCATCACCATATTGCAACCAGGTTCGTCAATAGCGAGTTTCTTACCGCCAAGTACATCATTGACAGCGGCTGCTAAAATGGAAGAATTGATCTTGCCAATGCCTTGCTCTTTATAGAAACTGGCGACGCTTACACCGATGGCATAGCTCACCGAATCGGAAGATGTTCTTAATGTTGTTTTAACTGCGGCAGGTTTCGCCACAGGCTTTGCTACCGGTTTGGCAGGAGTTTTCGGTTTGGTCCCGGTTTGCGCCCAGGTCAAAGAGGCGGTTGCCAGGAAAAGGGTAAGTACAAAAAGCTTCTTCATAGATGATTTTTAATTGAGTGCAAAAATAATCGCTTGGGCCGGATTTACCGCAAATAATTGATCGGGTCCCGGAGATACGGGGACGGGGATAAGGGAATGAGAGATAAGGAATAATAAATAAGGAATGAAAAAATTACAGCCTTAGTACTGGCACTTTCTCATTCCTTATTCCAGGAATGATATATACATTGGTCGAAGACTACAAGTAGCCCTGTCCTTTGTTTTCAATTAATTCAGGTTGCTATTTATAGGCTTTGCTGATCCTGTTTATAGAAAATTCATAACCAGGATCAGGACTTCGTAGAAGTCGCCTGAACTAATGATTAATCAGGTAACTCCTGTGGAGTTAAAAATTCTTATCTCAACTATTTCTATAAACAGGTGGCTTCTACTGAGCTTGCACATCAATAAGTACCAGAAGAAACAGTTTCGCTCATTTTGTATATTATTCCCGGAGTAAAGAATAATATAAATAAGGAATAAGGAACAAAAAATAAGGAATGAGAAAGTGCGATCCTCAAACTGCTACTTTCTCATTCCTTATTTTTTGTTCCTTATTCCTTATTTCTTACTCCCCTTATCCTTATTTAATCAGACAAACACCACTTTCGACGGGAACTTTGCCGCATAACTATTCACCAGGTTACTGATATACAGGTTTTCTTTATAAGGAGTAAGCAGGTCCTTTACCTGTTCGGCTGTTGATAATTGTGTGTTGGAAGGAATATATCCCATGCCATAGAATTTTCCTTTCCATACTAAAATGCAGGAGCGTTCATCCCTGCCCAATCCATCTTCTACGATGGCATAGGAAGGTTGCTCATTCAGGGATTGGATCGCCTGCTGCACTCTTTTATTATAAGAAGCAGGTTTGTCTTTTTGTTCACACGCACCCTGGCAGGAACCTTCGCAGGGACCTGCATAGGTTTGCAGGAAACAGAGTTTGGGGCAGAGATCAAACTCTTTGATCAATTTACGAAGTATGGAATGACCCTCCGTCAAATAATGAAATGTACAGGCTGGTGTTAATTGTCTTTTATTTTTTTCAATAGCCAGCCGGTAATAGCCTTTCTGATCTTCATATAAAAAAATACCATAAGTATCTTCCCATCTTTTCTGTGAATGATTAAAGACCGGCCAGAGTTTTTTTATCTCTGTTGATTCTAAAATACTTGCCATCAGTTCCGTGGCGCAATCCTTAAACGAGATAGCATGTGTATGACGAAGGAAATTTTGTTTCTGCCGGCTCTGTGAATTATTACTGAAATGACTGTTGACCCTGTACCGCAGGTTCCTGGCTTTTCCTACATAAATGATCTTCCCTTTTTCATTATGAAAATAATAGACACCGGGAGTATACGGTAGCTTTTCAAAATGCTCTTTCGGTACATTGGGTGGTAATACCTGTTCTTTGGAATCACGGATCAGACTTTTGCGTATAAATTCATCTTTATCATTTTTTAATAACAAGGCAAAGACCTTTACGGTCGCATCCGTATCACCACCGGCGCGGTGCTGGTTCTGTATCGTAATGCCCAATGAATGACAAAGTTTTCCCAGGCTGTAGGAAGGAAGGCCCGGAATGATCTTGCGGCTTAGCCGAACGGTACAAAGTCTTTTGGCATTGAATTCGAATCCTGCAGCAGCCAGTGATGCCTTGATGAAAGAGTAATCGAAATTTACATTGTGCGCGATAAATATCTTATCGTGTAAAATATCGTATACCTGTTGAGCGATATCTTCAAATACAGGCGCCTGCTTCACCATTTCATCGGTAATACCTGTCATCGATTGAATAAAAGAAGGGATGGGCTGCAGCGGATTGACCAGTGTTTCGAATTTTTCCACTACTTTGTCGCCATCAAAAACCTGTATGGATATTTCGGTAATACCATTGGCAGCGGCGTACGAACCTGTTGTCTCTATATCTACTATCGCATACATAAACGGACAACTAATTTCGTGAAATTTGCTGTAAATGAGTGAATCAAAAACAGTAATGTTTAAAAATAGATTGACCAAAGTGTTCCGCCACCTTGGTAAAGCGGCTAAGCGCCAACAGGTAAGCTGTTTCCGGGTCTATGATCATGATCTGCCGGAATTTCCTTTATGCATTGAATTTTATGGAGATAACCTATACGTGGCGGAATACCGTCGCCAGCATGGCATGCCGGAAGAGGCGCATGATGAATGGATGCAGCAAAGCCTGCAGGTGATCAGTGAAGTGCTGAATGTGACTAGCGATAACATCTTTTTAAAACTGAGGCAACGAAAACCGGGCCGCCTGGGGCAATACCAGAAGACCGGTAATATTCAGCATGAGTTTACGATAACTGAAAACGGGTTATCGTTTATCGTAAACCTT
>CAMLGR010000074.1 GCA_946479615.1 uncultured Bacteroidota bacterium
CGGTAAACTTAACTACGTTGTTGACAAAAACATTATACCCGCCATCTGTAAAAGCAAGTTTATCAACCGGCCCCAGTTTTTTGCTGATCTCATTTTTGCTGAGGAAATAAGCCGGAAGAATATTGGTAGTAAGCACACTGGTGCCACTGACAATAGGGGTAGTTGCTGTTGAGGAATTATACCAGTTAAATACTTCAGGATCGCCGGTTGGAGTAGCTTTCAGGAATACATTGGTACCGCATATCACAGATGTGCCGGTTGGATTCGGCAGCATACTACCGGTGGTATAGGTGCTTACATTCTGATCGTTGCCGGCATTTTGGTCGCCGGGGAATGATGCACTGGACGTAATAGTGTAAGTGGTATTTGCTGCTTGTACAAAAGGTGTCTGGAATGTATACACTTCTGTAGTGCCTGCATAAATTGTATCTGTATAGGTAGCAGTCAGTGTGGCCACTGTAGTTGCACCTTGTTTGACTACTGCGGTAACAGGTATATTCTTTTTATCTGCTGTACCAAAATTGCGGATAGCAACAGAAACATATTGTTCACCTGTAGCACAATCGCCTGCAATAGGCGATACGAGGTCGGACACACCAAAATCAAGCGCAGGTGTAGAAACAAAAATGCGGTAATCCTGTGTTTCGCCTCTTGTATAAGTGCCGCAAGGAGTAAGATTGGCGGCTACATTTGTTTCCTGCATCACAATACGCAGTAAGGTGTATTTGCCTGGTACCAGGCTGCCCGGTACTGCAATCGTGCCACTGAAATCACCATTCCCATTGATAACACCGCTGGTAGCGAGTGTTTCTCCTGCATCATCAAAATCGCCATCGTTGTTCCCATCCATAAATACTTTCAGGATCTTATCTGTATTGCTGGCGTCACAACTATTGAGCCGGGCAAAGAAAGGAATGTAAGCTCCGGGCTCCAGATTACCTGTCAGGGTAGTAAAATTGCTGTACGTAGTGCAACCAGCCGTATTCTTTTTCTGAATATTTCCAAAAGACACACTATCAATCCGGGCTCCGGCATTGCTGGTTGGATTGGAAGCACAATAGGCTGTTCCTCCCACACCACTTGCAATCAGTGAATAGGCTTGTGATCCTCTTTGCAGAGTGCCTTTGTGCGAAACATGAATTGTATAAGTTTCTCCGGGAACAACATCCGGTAACTCTACTTTTTCTACGTTATCTACTGTGTTATCACCGGTAGTTGCCGCACTGGAAGGAGAAAATGGATTCAAAATCCAGGGTCTCCAGGTAGTAGCTCCTTTGGTTATTGTGATATCAAGATCATTTACCAGTTTTTTGGAAGAATTATTCAACGCTGATTCAACCGGTTCTACAGACCCTTTGGGATCTGTCCAACTGATGGTAGCGCTGATAGTACCATTACCGGAAGCTATCACAGGAAGTGATAAACTGCCACCGTTATTCAATACATTTTCCTGGATGATATGAGTGTGTGTGGTATTATCCGCTGTAATAACAGCAGCAGCTTTTTGCATATCGATCAGTCCCCATCCGTTTTGATAGTCCGGACCGGGAGCATCTCCTGCTTCATCTGCCGTATGTATCACCAATCCTTTCAATGTAGCAGACCGCATGAAATTAGTGGGAGCCGGATTGGCCGAATGTAATTTGTTGTAATATTCCTGTAATAATAAAAGTGAACCGGATGCATTAGGGCTTGACATGGAAGTGCCACTGAAAATTGCGTAGTCATTATTTCCTGTTCCTACGCTTGAAAGCAGGTTCACCCCGTCAGCCACTACATCAGGCTTGATACGTCCGTCGTCTGTAGGGCCCCAGCTGCTGAATGTAGATTGTACCACATCAGAAGGACGCGTATATCCTCCGCTGATAGGATTGATAGCGCCTATCGTTAAAATATTTTTTGATACGCCATAAGTAGGAATGATATCATATCCATCATTATCGCTGATACCGGCAGGGCGGTTACCGGCAGACGCCATTACCCCGGAAGCATTGAACCGGAAATAAGGTTGACCAACAGCAGGTCCGTTTCCATCACGGTTATTCCCTGCCGATTTTACAATCAGGTAATACGGAGCGTTATAGGCGATGGAATCAAACACCTGTGTTTCACTGGAATAATAACCAAATTTATAATCTTCATTGGCGCCGAACAACCCCCAGAACTCCCAGCGGTTGGCCCCTTCATTGAATATCCAGCCTGAATTACTTCCATAAGAGTGATTCGAGATAAGAAGATTAGGCGATTCATTCAGCATTTCCGATAAATGATTATTGAAATCATAGGCCACCAAACGTTGCATACCGAAACTCATCCCTTTAGCCAACGGGTTCACACCACTGGCAATCATGGTACCGGCCACGTGCGTAGAGTGATCACTGACAGCAGGTATAGTCGCATCTCTCTGTATAACCCTGCCCACCAGCTCCACATGTGTTGAAAGAACAGAACCACCATCCCAGATCGCCAATTTATCTTTTAGAATAGCAGCCGAGCCATTCAGGCTAAGACCAGTTGCACCACCGGGCCAGAGTTTGTTAGTGCCGATAGTAGCAGCTGCTGTAATATTGTTGTAAGTAGATGTATAAAGAGGATAGCCTGCATCGTCAATCCCGGTAAGCATCATGATGCCACCGTTTTTGGTTTTTCTTACCATTTCCCAGCCCTTTTGAGCAGCCAGGGTAACTAACCTTTCATGAAGCAGTCTTTCTTTTTCAGCTTGCTGAACCGCAGCCTGTTTTAATATACTGGTCTTAGTGGTTGTTTGGGCAGCAGCAGCCTGGATCAGCAACACAGCACAGATAGCCATACCCACACGGGAAATGATACTTTTCATTTGGTTGTTTATTTATTCAAAGTGGAGTTCGGAAAAACATTCTAAATTACAGGATTTACGGTAAATAAAACGAGAGTTAGTTAGAAACAGTTGCTCATCATTTTAAAGCCTATTTATATGAATCGGTTCTCCCTTTTACTGGCTGTATGCCTCGTGGTTTTTGGCTCTTTTACCTCCGTGAAAACCCTGAACTGCCGCCGCTCCGGGCTTAGCGGACATGTTTATTTTGTGTCCGGTAACCAGATGCCTTCGCCCGATAACCCGCCGTCTGCCCCAAAAGGCATAAAAACAACACTTTATATCTACGAACTGACCAATATGAGCCAGGTGGCGCGAGACGGTATGACCCCTTTTTATAAAAGCATTTCCAGCAAACTGGTAAAAGCCATCGAAACTGAAGAGGATGGTTCTTATAAAGTAAAACTAAAGCCCGGCCGGTATTCCCTGTTCGTAAAGAAAGGAGACCTCTTCTATGCCAACATCTTTGACGGAGAAAATAATATTTATCCTGTAGAAGTAGGAAAAGGAAAAATGACGGAAGAAGATTTTAAGGTGAATTACAGCGCAGTGTATTAGGTTTTAGGTTAAAAAATGTTCTATATATAATCTCTATGTGAGACCTATGTGTCCTATGTGCCTATGTGGTAAAAAAAACTGACTGGCGTAATCTCACCACATAGGACACATAGGTCTCACATAGAGTACACCTAAAACCTAATTCTTTCTTCCGTACCTTTGCGCAGCGGAATTATGAGTCAAGATTTGTTGCAGCAGTTTCAGAATAATCCCCGCCTTTTTCAACTGGCGGACAGGCTTTCTATGCCTGAGAGTCAAACAAATCCTTCTAAAATTTATTTACAACACCTTGTTGGCAGCTCCGCTGAATTTGTTACCGCTGCTGCTTTTTCACATCCGTCCTGCTCACAACTGAATCACCTGATCATATTGAACGATGCAGAAGAAGCTGCCTATTTTCATAATACACTTGAAAATCTTACTGGTGCCCTGGATGTTTTTTACTTCCCCTCCTCTTTTAAAAACAGGAAGAATTACCGGCTCCTCAATTCTTCACATGTGATGTTGCGTACGGAAGCATTGACAAAGATTGCTGCCGGTAGTGATACCAGCATCACCGGGATCAATAAAAAAGTATTGGTCACTTACCCTGAAGCCCTGTTTGAAAAAGTGGTAATTCCATCCCTGCTTTCTTCCAATATCATTCATATTAAATCCGGCGATTCACTCAATGTAGAAAAGCTGCTCTTGCAATTGAGTGATTATGGATTTGAACGGACTGATTTTGTATATGAACCCGGGCAATTTGCGATCCGCGGAGGTATCCTTGATATCTATTCATTCGGTAATGACAAACCTTATCGTATCGAGCTGTTTGGCAATGATGTTGATTCCATTCGTATTGTCGATCCCGAAACACAATTGAGCGAAAGAAAATTACTGCAGGTAAGCATCATTCCCAATGTTGATACACAGTTTGAAAATGAAGAAAGAGTATCGCTGCTGGAATTTCTACCTGGCAATACAATTGTATGGCTGCAGGATTATGAATTGTGTAAAGAGCGGCTTTCCGATTGTGAAGAGGACCTGCAATTGTTTTTGAAAATGCAGGAGATGGGAACCGTAAAGAAGACAGATGAGGATGATGATAAGTTTGTAAAAAGAGAGGCAACCGCCGATGATTTTATTACCGTGGATGGATTTGAAGAAAAAATGACACTGCGGCCTGTAGTAGGGTTTGGGTATAAGAATACGTTTCCCGCCGGGTATTCTCCTTTTGTCATCCAATTTTCAACCAAAGAACAACCCGCGTTTAACCGGCAGTTTGAACTGTTGATAAAGGACCTGAAAGGCTGGGAAGGCAAAGGCTTCCAGCTTTATTTATTTGCTGAAAACCCAAAGCAATTGGAGCGGCTCCAGATCATTTTTGATGATTTGAAGGCGGAACTTGTTTTTAATCCTGTCGTTGCTTCCATCCACGAAGGATTTATCGATGAGGATCTGAAAGTCGTTTGTTATACGGATCATCAGGTTTTTCAACGCTATCACAAATACAAAGTAAAGCAGGCGTATAATAAAAATAAGGCCTTAACGCTTCGAACGCTCCGCGAATTGCAGCCAGGCGATTATGTTACACATATCGATCATGGTGTAGGCACCTATAGCGGTTTGCAAAAGCTGGAAGTGAACGGGAAACTGCAGGAAGCGGTACGCATTATTTATAAAGACAGCGATATCCTCTATGTAAATATCAATTCGCTGCATAAGATCGCGAAGTATACAGGTAAGGAAGGGAGTGTGCCAAAAGTAAACAAACTCGGCAGCGATGTATGGAACCGTTTAAAAGATAAAACCAAAGCAAGAGTTAAAGAAATTGCTTTTGACCTGATCAAGCTCTATGCAAAACGGAAAGCGCAGGAAGGGTTTGCACATTCGCCGGACAACTATATGCAAACCGAACTGGAAGCATCTTTTATTTACGAGGATACCCCGGATCAAAGCAAGGCTACAGCCGATGTGAAAAAAGATATGGAATCTACCTCGCCGATGGACAGGCTGGTATGCGGTGATGTTGGTTTTGGTAAAACAGAAGTAGCGGTTCGTGCTGCTTTTAAAACCTGTATCGATGGAAAACAAGCTGCGATCCTCGTTCCCACGACGATCCTTGCATTCCAGCATTACCAGACATTCAAAGAACGATTAAAGGATTTTCCTGTTACGGTAGATTATATCAACCGTTTTAAATCGGCCAAAGAGAAAAAAGAAACACTGAAGCGACTGGAAGAAGGCAAGGTTGACATTCTCATCGGCACACACGGGATATTGGGAAAAGAAGTGAAATTTAAAGATCTTGGTTTGCTGGTAGTCGATGAAGAACAAAAATTCGGGGTAGGGCATAAAGAAAAAATAAAAGCGATCCGGACCACGGTAGATTGTTTAACCCTGACGGCTACTCCTATACCGCGTACATTGCAATTCTCATTGATGGGTGCAAGAGACCTTAGCATTATCAACACACCACCACCCAACCGTCAACCGATACAAACCGAAGTGCAGGTGTATAACGAAGATTTTATCCGCGATGCGATTTATTATGAAACAGAAAGAGGCGGGCAGGTATTCTTTATTTATAACCGGATCAGCGGACTGGCAGAAATGGCGGCTATTATCCAGGGGTTATGCCCTGACCTGAGTATTGGATTTGCACATGGACAAATGGAAGGACATTTACTCGAAGAAAAAATCCTTGATTTTATCGACCGGAAATATGATGTACTGATCTGTACCAACATCGTGGAAAGCGGGGTGGATATTTCAAATGTCAATACCATCATCGTCAACAATGCTCACCAGTTTGGATTAAGTGACCTGCACCAATTGAGAGGACGGGTAGGGCGTAGCAACCGGAAAGCATTTTGCTATTTGCTGGCACCGCCAATGAGTACCCTGCCGGCCGATTCAAGAAAAAGATTGCAAACGCTGGAGCAACATAGCGATCTCGGCAGTGGTTTCCAGATCGCCATGCGCGACCTTGATATCCGTGGCGCAGGCAATATGCTGGGTGGAGAACAAAGCGGTTTTATGGCAGAGATCGGGTTCGAGATGTACCAGAAAATATTGGACGAAGCCATCCGCGAACTGAAACGAACAGATTTCAAGGAATTGTTCAAGGAGGAAATCGCCAAACAGGACGATTTTGTACAGGATTGTACTATCGATACCGACCAGGAAATACTTATTCCTGACGATTACGTGGAAAGTATCACGGAAAGGTTATCCTTATACCAGCGTCTTGACAATTGCGAGACGGAAGAGGAACTGGATCTTATGCGACAGGAACTGACAGACCGTTTTGGCGCCATTCCGCAACAGGTAAACGATCTTTTTATTACCGTCCGTTGCCGCAAACTTGCTGTGGACCTGGGTTTCGAGAAAATGTCCCTGAAAGACAACAAACTCCGTTGCTACTTTATCAACCGGCCTGATTCCCCTTATTTCGAATCTTCTCTCTTTAGTAATATCCTCAAATACCTGCAAACCGGCACCAATAAAGCCAAACTGAAACAGGTGGGCAAACTCTTTATGCTGGTCGCCGATCCTATCAAAAGCATGGAAGAAATGCATCGTTTCCTGGCAGGATTGCATAAGGCTACCGCAGGCGCATAAATTAGCGCAAACGCTATAAATCTTCAGGTAATTATATTATTTTTAGTACCTATCAATGACGCTATGAGATTCAATCCAATCCTTTTGATAACTGCCCTGGTGCTTGTCAGTTTTCATTCATCCGCTCAGAAACAAACTGTCTCTTCTCCTGATGAGTCGCGTTATCGTTTGCAATTAAGGAACGGAACTTTTCTTCCTCAAAGAAATATTACCACCGCTAAGATTGATTCGCTGAATCAAAAGACCTCAAAAATCAATGGCGTGTCTTTTACCGTTATCCAATTTGAAACGATTCCTGATGCCGGTCAGCGCCGTCAATTACAACAGGCAGGGATCGAATTACTCGATTATATTCCCGGCAATGCTTACACTGCCAGTGTAAAAGGCGCTTTGTCATTACCATTGCTGATACAGGTTAAAGCAAGAGCTATTATTACGCTCACGCCTGAACAAAAAATGGAACCTGCTCTGGCGCAAGGCATCTTTCCAGCACATGCAATAAAAACGCCGGGTACGGTTGATGTATGGATAAGTTTTCCCAAAACATTTTCCTATGAGACCGTGAGCCAGGAATTAAGAACAAAGAATTTTGATATCATTACAATTACCTGGAAAGATTATCGCGTACTCGGTCTTCGTGCAGCCGCTACGAGGTTAAACGAACTGGCGGCGCTTCCTTTTATTGAATATGTGGAAGCAGCTCCCAAAGAAGATGAGAAATTAAATAATAAAAGCAGGACCAATTCAAGGGCCAATGTATTGCAATCATCCTTGCCGGGTGGTCGCAATCTCCAGGGGCAGGGGGTGGTAATAGGTATTGGTGATGATTCTGATCCTACCAGCCATATTGATTTTGGTCAGCGTATTATCAACCGCACTTCTTCCATTGGTGGCGCACATGGTGTGCATGTGATCGGTATTGCCGCGGGAGCAGGTATTATAGAAGAAAAATATTCGGGTGCTGCACCAGGTGCTACAGTAGTGGCGCAGGCTTTTTCAGGTATACTGGCCAATGCGCCTGCCTATATACAGGATTATAATATGGTGGTCACAAATAATTCATATGGTAATGTAGAAGATGATTGTGCCACGTTTGGTGTATACGATCTTTATTCCCGCGTTATGGATATGCAAATGCTGCAGATGCCTCACCTGCAGCACGTATTTGCGGCTGGTAACAGTGGTGCTTTTAACTGTTCGCCTTTCCTGCCTGGTTTTGGAAACGTACTGGGCGGATATCAGACAGCAAAAAATATTATCAGCGTTGGCGCTGCTATTGAAACAAGAGAAATTCATCCTGCATCCAGCAAAGGACCCGTAAGAGATGGTCGTATCAAACCCGAAATAACAGCGCAGGGCGTCTATGTTGTTTCTACCTGGCCCACCAACCGGTATAGTTATAATAGCGGAACCAGTATGGCAGCCCCTGCTGTCAGCGGAGGATTGGCTCTTTTATATCAACGTTACCGCCAGTTACATAGTAATACCGATCCTGACAATGGATTAATGAAGGCCCTGCTTTGCAATGGTGCGACCGATATGGGTAACACCGGCCCCGACTTTAGTTATGGGTTTGGCTGGATCAATCTTCTTCGCTCGGTGAAAATACTGGAACAGAATAATTATTTTACTGATTCGGTTGCATCGGCTGTTACCAACACGCATTCTATTACAATTCCTCCAGGTGCCAATATTTCCCAACTAAAAGTGATGTTATACTGGAATGATCCGGCTGCTGCCGTATTAGCCAGCCAGGCATTGGTAAACGATCTTGATCTGGAGGTCACCGATCCAGGGTCTGCCATTCATTACCCATTGGTGCCTGATGGCGCTCCTGCGCATGCCAATGATCCTGATACTACCGGACCTGATCATATTAATAATATAGAACAGGTAGTAATTGATAATCCTGGTGCCGGTACTTATTCCTTTGCTGTAAAAGGAACCAATGTACCCGGCTTGCCAAAGCAACCTTATTTTGTAGTATTTGATACAATTCCTGTTTCTACCACATTGACTTACCCGATCGGTGGTGAACGGTTCAGTTATGGTGATTCGGTATATGTAAGCTGGGATTCCTATGGAAATGATGCGAATGATTTTACCGTCAGCTATTTTGATGGAACTGCCTGGAAAGATTCCGTAGTAGCAGATAGTATACGCCAGTTTAAATGGTTCCCGACAAATGTGGTCACCGACCAGGCCAGAATAAAGATCACACATAATGGTACCGGTCTTCAAAGTGAGAGCCAGGCCATTACTATTCTTGGTATACCCATCGATTCGTTAGCTGCGGTGCAATGCGAAGGTTACATCGCTACCAAATGGAATACGATTCCCGGCGCTACTGATTATGAAGTAATGATACTGCGTGGTAATGATATGGTGCCTGTTGCCACAACAACGGATACGGTGTATACGATAAGTGGATTGTCAAAAGATTCTGTTTATTGGGTAACAGTGCGGGCGAGATTGAATGGAAACCCCGGAAGAAGAGCCACTGCTATTTCGCGCCAGCCAAACAACGGTACCTGCGCAGATACTATCTCTGATAATGATTTGAAAATAGATGCGATCCTTGCACCTGTATCCGGAAGAAAATTAACTTCTACTGAATTAACAGCTACTACAGCTATCAGCATCAGGATAAAAAATCTTGATAATGCTGCTACTGCCGGCAATATTCCTGTTACCTATAAAATTGGCGCTAACCCGGTCGTGCACGATACGATCATCGCTCCCAATATTGCAGCAGGCGCTACCTATGATTATACGTTCACAACTACCGCTGATCTGTCGGCAACAGGTGTGTATGACCTGGTGACAAGTGTGTCGTATGCAGGAGATATCGTAAGCAAAAATGATACGCTCGCAAAAGCGATCAAACAACTTGATAATCCTTTTATTGACCTCGCTACTGATTTCCTGGATAATATGGAGACCGCAACGGTGCAATCTTATTATTCACCGCAAACAGGTTTGAATGGATTGGACAGGTATGATTTTATTTCCAGTACAACTTATGGCCGTCTTCGCAGTTTTGTTAATACCGGTATTTCTTATTCGGGTAGCAAGGCATTGACACTGGATGCTGACCGGTACAATCCCGGTGGCACCGCCGATTCATTAAAAGGAACATTTAATTTACAGGGATACAGCAATACAGCTAATGATATCCGTCTTGATTTCATGTACAAGCATCATGCACAGGTGCCGAATGCTGCGAATAAAGTATGGATAAGAGGAAATGATACGCTGCCATGGATACAGGTATATGACCTCTATGCTAACCAGGGTAAAGCAGGCGTATATAAAAAAACGTCCAGCATCGAAGTCAGTGATGTGCTGGCTGCTAATTCACAACCATTCAGTTCCAGCTTCCAGGTGCGTTGGGGTCAATGGGGACAGATTCTTGCTGCGGATGATGAAAGCGGCGCAGGTTATACATTCGATGATGTACACCTGTACCAGGTGACCGATGATATTCAAATGATCAGGATTGATACGCCGGTTGTAGCAAGTTGTGGATTAAATAATATAACACCGGTGAGGGTAACCGTTCGTAATAGCTCTAACAGCACTGTTACCAATGTGCCTGTATTCTTTAAGGCAGATGCCAATTCTCCGGTAGGGGAAACAATTGCCTCGATCGGGCCCAATGCTACGTTTACCTATACGTTTACGGCTACAGCTGATATGTCTGCTGCCGGTAATCATACTTTAACCACCTGGGTGCATTTGGCATCAGATACTTATCGTGATAATGACAGCACAACAACCAGCCTGTATAATTCGCCTGTCATTACTTCATTTCCTTATTTGCAGAATTTTGAATCAGGCGCCGGATCATGGTATACGGCAGGAGAAAATAGTTCCTGGCAATATGGAACACCGGCTTCATCAAAGATCAATCGCGCGGCCAGTGGAAGCAAAGCCTGGAAAACAAGTTTGACAGGTAACTATAATGATCTGGAACTTTCTTACCTGTATTCTCCCTGCTTCGATCTGACTGGGATGACCAATCCTTCATTAAGTATAAGTGTTGCATTGGATATCGAAGATTGTGGTGCAGGCGGCTTATGCGATGGCGCTTATGTTGAATATTCACCCGATGGAATTAACTGGTCAAGACTGGGTACAGCAGCTACAGGTACCAACTGGTACAACCGGAACTATAGCGGTAACCAGGTTTGGAGCATCAGGAATTATACACGCTGGCATATGGCCACAATCCCTCTTCCTACTGGTTTTACCCGTCTTCGCCTGCGATTTGTAATGGCTTCCGATCCGTATGTAAGTTTTGAGGGAATAGCTGTAGACGATATTCATATCTATGATAATACCAATGGAATTTATACAGGGCCGCCGAATACCAGTTCGTCTGTCACACAGGCTACAGTGAATGGTACCAACTGGATCAATTTCACCGACGGCGGTAAACTCATCGCTTCCATTAATCCAAACGGGCAGGACCTCGGCAGCACCGATGCGCAGGCTTATATTTATCCCGGTGCCGTTCGTGTGAATACTTCTCAATACTATCATAACAGGAATATTACTATCAAGCCAACTAATGTAAATCTTCCTGATTCGGCTACTGTACGTTTTTATTTTCTTGATTCAGAAACAGAAGCATTGATCAATGCGACTGGTTGCGGAACCTGCAGCAAGCCCGCATCTGCTTATGAACTGGGGGTATCGAAATACAGTGATATCGATGATGCAGTGGAAAACGGAACACTAGCGGATGATATAAATGGAAACTGGTCGTATATCAACCCGGCAAAAGCGGTGAAAGTTCCTTTTGACAAAGGCTACTATGCAGAATTTAAAGTAAAAGACTTTTCCGAATTCTGGCTCAACAATGGCGGCATTAATAATAACCAGACATTACCGGCAGAATTGATCAGTTTTACAGCAACGAAACAATCAACCGGCAATGTAATAGCTGCGTGGACGACCGCCTCTGAAAATAATACAGCCATGTATGAAGTAGAACTTGCCAAAGGCAATGAAGAATACAGGCAAAATCATTTCATTAAAATCGGCCAGGTAGCAAGCAAGAGTAACAGCACCACAGAACAATATTACCAGTTGACCGATGCAGAGAGTAATAAAACAGGAGTAAGATATTACCGGTTAAAGATCATTGACAATGATGGCCGGTTTACCTACTCGGCTATACGTCCTGTAGTATTCAATGACGAGGTGAAATGGCAGGTGTACCCGAACCCATCTACAGGATTATTCAACTTTATTTACCAGGCCGGATCAAATGAAAGCATTGGTATAAAATTGTATGATGTAAATGGTAAACAGGTACAACAATCAAAACTGGCTGCTGATGGATTTGTACAAAAAACATCCATCGATCTTCGGGAGAGCAGGTATGCACCAGGACTTTACCTCCTGGAAATCACAGCGGGTGATGCGAAAAAGGTATTTAGACTGATCAAGCAATAATATTTCCTTAGTAAATTTTCGATAGAGGGCCTGTAATGCAGGCCCTCTGCTGTTTTGGTAAGATTCTTGTTCAGGCTACCTGCCGTCGCAACCTGAAAACACTGTGTCCAGTATTTATGAAAAAAACAGCCAGCCTCCTGCCTATTTTCCTGTTCCTTTTTTATTTTTCAGGGGCACAGCCATGTACTATACCCACTTCTTTTTTTCCTGATGACACGATCGTTGTTTGTGCAGGAAGTAATTATACATTGAATGCACCTGCGATCGGCGGTGTTACGTTTACATGGTCCAATGCATCCGGTGGAACTTCCATGCCTGTCAATGTTAACGGTAAATACTGGTTGCGCATCAATGATGCAGTATGTACACAGACAGATACAGTTACTGTTCTGTTCAACTCCTTTTTATTATCGCCCACTATACAGGATCTGAAATTATGCAAGGGTCAACCTGCCCGGCCATTACCGGTATGGGGGCAACATCTTTTATGGTATACCGATCCGATTGGTGGTGCCGGCAATCCGGTATTACCTGTTCCGTCTACGGCTGATACAGGAAGGATGACTTACTGGTTCAGCCAGACAATCAAAGGTTGCGAGAGCCCGCGGTTACCGATGCAGATAAAAGTTATTGATAAACCCAAATTCGATTTAGGCGATGCATTTATCATTCCCTGCAATACACTGGGTATCGTGTTGCAGGTAGTGGCTGATGGTGAATCGGATTATACCTGGAGTAATGGCAGTCATGACATTGCCATTGTTGCTGCCACCCGCGGCCAGTATTCTTTATATGCACAAAATATGTGTGGTAATTTCCGTGATACCACTGTAGCTGTAGAGTGCCAGGATAAATGTGTCCAGTTTCCGAATGCTTTTTCACCGAACGGGGATGGCAAAAACGATCTCTACCAGGCTGCTGTGTTTTGCCCGGTGCCGAAATACAAACTCGTCATTTATAATCGTAACGGGGAACTGATCTACCAAACCCAGGATCCGAAAGGCGGGTGGAATGGCTTTGCCAAAGGCAAAGCCCAACCGATCGGGGCGTACGTGTACTATACCGAATTTTTCGATTTTGTCCTTAAACAGAGTTTTGTTGAAAAAGGAACATTTGTGCTGCTGCGCTAGATTATTCCCAACCTTGTTTGGCTACTCCGGCTTTGATGGCTGCCAGTGCTTTGGCTTCATTCAATAAGGTGGTCAGCTTATTTCCTTTACCATCATGGCCTTGTGCCATATAAGCGCCTTTTGCTGTTTTTGTGATAACAGCATCGTGCATGGGAACACCCTTTTCTTTGGTTTTTACGTTGTATGCTGTGAGTTGAACGTCAGACATGGGAATGTTTTTTGGGTTTAGTAATAGCTGAAATTACAGCTTTTGGCTCTTTTCAGGTTTTAAAACTTGCTAACAGCCACTAAAAAGCCCCTTTTCCTGGTGGATAAAAAGGGGCTAACTAACTTATTATGAATAAATTATACTTATACGTCTAATTTTGCATATTTCGCATGCGATTCTATAAATTCTCTTCTCGGGGCCACTTCATCACCCATCAGCATACTGAAAACCTGGTCGGCTGAAGCAAGACTTTCGATAGTTACAGCCTTTAAAGAACGGGTATCAGGGTTCATGGTAGTGTCCCAAAGCTGTTCGGAGTTCATTTCGCCCAGACCTTTATAACGCTGGATGTTTACGCTGTCCTCTTTACCACCTCCGAATTTATCGACATAGAGCTTACGCTGATCCTCGTTCCAGGCATAAGCCTGCTCTTTTCCCTTTTTAACGAGGTAAAGCGGCGGCTGGGCGATATAAACGTATCCCTGCTCCACCAATTCCTTCATATAACGGAAAATGAAAGTCAGGATCAGGGTAGCGATATGCGAACCATCCACATCGGCATCGGTCATGATGATAAGCTTATGATAACGGAGTTTGGCCAGGTTAAGCGCTTTGGGGTCTTCCGCAGTTCCCACGGTCACACCCAGGGCCGTGTACATATTGCGGATCTCTTCATTTTCATAAATCTTATGCTCCATAGCTTTTTCTACGTTCAGGATCTTACCTCTTAACGGAAGAATAGCCTGGAAACTACGGTCGCGGCCCTGTTTGGCCGTACCACCTGCCGAATCTCCCTCAACCAGGAACAACTCGCAGCGTTCAGGATCACGATCAGAACAGTCTGCCAGTTTGCCCGGCAGACCGCCACCCGTTAATACCGATTTCCTTTGCACCAATTCCCTGGCTTTGCGGGCAGCTGCTCTTGCCTGCGCGGCAAGAATAACTTTATTGATAATATTCCGGGCGTCTTTGGGATTTTCTTCGAGATATGCTTCCAGTGATTTGGAAACAGTGCTATCGACAACTCCCATTACTTCATTGTTACCGAGTTTGGTCTTGGTTTGTCCTTCAAACTGCGGCTCGGGCACTTTTACAGAAATGATGGAGCTAAGGCCTTCACGGAAATCATCCCCTTCGATCTCTACCTTGGCTTTTTCAAAAAGGCCATTCTTATCACCATAGCTTTTGAATACTCTTGTCAATGCACGACGGAAACCGGATACGTGTGTACCGCCTTCAATCGTATTGATATTATTGACGTAAGAATAAATGTGTTCGCTGAAGCTATCATTGTAGGTCAATGCTACTTCGACGGTGACATTGGTAGGCTCATCACGGCCTTCGACAAATAATACTTTTGGGATCAGTGGTGTGCGGCCGGCATTGCCATCCAGCATTTCCACGAACTCAACGATACCGCCTTCGCTATAGAATACTTTTGAAAATGTATTGCCATTATCATCTTTTTCACGCAGGTCAGCAAGCGTGATACGAACGCCGCGGTTGAGGTAGGCCAGTTCACGTAAACGTCCTTCGAGAATATCTTTATTGTAAGTAGTGGTAATGAAAATGCTGGCATCGGGCCAGAAATGAACTTTTGTACCGGTAGCATCGGTTGTGCCGATCTCTCGCACTTCGTATTGAGGTACACCGATATGATATTCCTGTTCGGATATTTTTCCTTCGCGGCTGACTGTTACGAGTAATTTGGTACTAAGTGCGTTTACGCAGCTTACACCCACACCATGCAGACCACCTGATACTTTGTAGGAACCTTTATCGAATTTACCACCGGCGTGCAGGACGGTCATAACGATCTCGAGTGCGCTTCGTTTTTCTTTTGTATTCATGCCGGTAGGTATGCCACGTCCATCATCGTCTACCGAAACAGAATTGTCTTCATGGATGGTAACCGCGATATTTTTACAATAGCCGGCAAGGGCCTCGTCGATCGAGTTATCGACTACTTCATACACCAGGTGATGCAAACCTTTTACACCGATATCGCCGATATACATTGCGGGCCTTTTACGAACCGCTTCCAAACCCTCTAAAACCTGGATACTATCCGCACCATAACCACCGGATGGTACGGGAATTTTTTCTGTAGTTTCTGCACTCATAAAATGGTGAAAAGCTGTCTTTTAAACATTGGACCAGATACTGTGTTCCGGCCAGAAATGTGAGACCTGCAAATCTACGTAAATAGGGCCTCACAACAGGTTTTTAAAGGCTGTTTTTTGCACTATTTTTTACCATTTTAAGGGTTGTTAAAAAGTCAAAATTCAAAAGTCAAAATTCAAAAAAACTGGTCTGGTCCCAAGGTGTCTTTTTTGAATTTTGGCTTTTGAATTTTGACTTCCTTTATCTCTTGATGATCTGGGCAACCAGGTCGCCTTCGGCGCAAACTTTATTGCCGACATACACGGTTCCTTTCATTTCACAGATACCGCGGCGGATGGGTGCCGATAACTCCATTTTCAGGAGCAAGGTGTCACCTGGTCTTACCATTTGTTTGAATTTGCAGTTGTCGATCTTGAGGAAATAGGTATCGTGTTCACCGCCACCACTCAGATTGATGGCAAGGATGCCACCGCACTGGGCCAGCGCTTCTATTTGCAATACGCCCGGCATGACCGGGTTGCCGGGAAAATGCCCCTGGAAAAACCATTCGTTGAATGTGACGTTCTTAACACCTACGATATGGGTATCGCTTAACTCGATGATTTTATCAACCAGGGCAAATGGGAAACGGTGAGGTAATGTTTTTTCGATGAACTGGTGATCGTATACCGGTGGTAAAGTGGGATCATAGACCGGAACGCCCTTGGTATGCTTGTTTTTTTTTATGTATTGTTTGATCTTCCGTGCAAACTCCACATTGCTGCTATGTCCCGGGCGGTTGGCAATAATCCTTGCTTTGATGGGGTAACCGATCAACGCCAGATCACCTATCACATCCAGTAACTTGTGACGGGCGGGTTCATTGGGAAAACGCAGTTCGAGATTATTCAGGTATCCTTCACTTTTTACCGTGATATCATCTTTTTTAAAGATCTTTTTAAGCCTTGTCATTTCTTTTTCATCAACAGCTTTATCAACCACTACAATCGCATTGTTGATATCGCCGCCTTTGATAAGATTATTATCGAGCAGCATTTCCAGTTCGTGCAGGAAACAAAAAGTGCGGCAGGGCGCTATCTTGTCTTTAAAATCGCGGATGTGTTTCAGCCCGGCATGCTGTGTGCCCAATACCGGTGAATTGAAATCGATAAGTGTCGTGATCTGGTAATCTACCGATGGCATAGCTACCATCTCCACCCTTTTTTCTTCATCGTAATGGAAAATGTTATCATCAATGCTGTACCATACTTTGGCCGCGTCCTGTTCTGCAATGCCGGCTTCCTCGATGATCTGTACAAATGGTTCCGAACTTCCATCCATGATCGGCATTTCAGGACCATTGATCTCTATCAGGCAATTGTCGATTCCCATTCCCACCAGCGCTGCCAGTACGTGTTCTACCGTACTTACTTTGGCGCCATTGGCTTCGAGGGTCGTTCCGCGGCTTGTATCGGTTACCAGGTCGCAGTCGGCTTTGATAATGGGCTTATTCGGCAGGTCGATGCGCTGAAACTGGAAACCAAAGCCAGGCATAGCAGGATTCAATGTCAGGTCAGCCATAATACCGGTGTGCAAACCTGTTCCGGAAATAGTAGCGGCCGCTTTTAATGTATGTTGTTTGTCGGGGTTAAAGCTGGTATTCATACTGGCAATATAATTCTTATTGTCTGTTGAAGAAATCATGGCGGCAAAGATAAGGTTTCGTTTGTCAAACAGTGACGGACAACAGGAGTAACCGGTCCCGGCATCTTAATGGTTAATAACTATTGTTGCAACAGCAATACATGATTGCAGGTTCATGCTTCTGTCAAAAACGCATTACCACTTCGTGGTATCTTTTTTAATGAAGCACTGTGGAAGTTTTTCCCGTTTGTATTATCAGAACGAAATTCTTCTTTCGCTATCGTTATACCTCTTCGGAATATTACTATTTCATTCTTACAGGAGTGCTAAATTTTATCCAGAATAATGTGATTGATAAAAACAGGCGAAGTTTTTGATCTTTTATCGCCAAAGAAAATAACAATGGGTGTATCGGTGCAGACGGCGATGATCATAGATGATGATATTGATTTCACGATGTTGCTGTCAGCTATTCTGGAACAAAGAAGAATTCATGTCATGGCGCTGCACACCCTGCAGGAAGCCGATGACTATCTCGATTACCTGAAACCTACTGTCATTTTTCTGGATAATAGTTTCCCCGAAGGATTGGGCATAAATTTTATTTCCCGCATCAAAGAAGCTGATAACGAAATCAAGATCATCATGCTTACCGGCGATTCCGCACTCTGGATACATGAGAAAGCTGTAGAAGAAGGCATTGATTACTTTTTACAAAAGCCAGTGAGCCGGCAGACTATCGATGGTGTGCTTGACCAGTTGAAATTCAGAAAGGCAGAAGCCTGATCATCCTGTTTTGCGCCAGTTGGCCAATACAATGCCCGCAAATACCAGCACCATACTTACTATGTGTATCCATGTAAATTGCTCATGAAGAATAATAGCTGCTTCAATACTGCTGAATACAGGAATAAGATTTCCAAACAGTGACGTACGGCCAGCACCCAGCTTACTCACCGCCATGTTCCAGCATAAAAAAGAGATCACGGAAGCGCCAATGCCGAGGTATAGGATAATGAAAATAAGTTTCATATTCCAGTCGACCGGGTCGCCGTGGTATATTTCCCAACCATAAAAAGGAGATAATAATAATGTACCGCCGGCAAATGCCATGAACAGGAAATTGATCGGGCTGATACCGGCAGGTTTCCTTCGTACAAGTGTAGTATAGATGGCAAAAGATAAAGCTCCTAATAATACCCATCCATCACCGGCTGTGAACCGGAAGGATAACAGGTTATGAAAATCGCCTTTGCACAATAAAAAGATCACACCGAGGATACACAATCCCAGGCCGATCATCTTCAGGGCGCCTATTTTTTCTTTTAAATAAATGCGCGAAAGGATTACTGCAAAAATGGGAGAGGAGGTAGTGCCTATCAATGCGAGATTAATTGCTGTAGTAAAATGTGCGGCGATATAGACAAGCGTATTGAAAAGACAAACTCCTGTCAGTGCAATAAAGAATAAATAAAGGAGCGAGCGTTTTGAGATGCTCCATTCTCTTCTAAAACTTTTGATAGCAAAAGGAAAGATAACAACGGAAGCTGTGAACCAGCGATAAAAAGCCAGGTTGATCGGTGATAGCTGCCTGATCACTCCCCGCGCCGCAACAAAATTACCCGACCAGATCAATGTCGACAGTACGGCCAGCGCCATGCCTGCATAAATATTTCGTTGAGAAGGGGAGATCATGTTGAGCGGCGAAGATAATCCGAACACGGTTAAAAGTCACAGCACAAAAAAGGGATGGATATAACCCGGGAAACTCACTCTAAACATCAGGCAGTTCTGTATTCTTTAATTCTGCTTCAATTTGTTCGATGGTTGGTAATACGTCTTTCAGGTTATCCGGAAGCGCTTCCGGTAATTTATACTCACTGATCCCGATCGGTGTATTGATGCCACGCAAAGCATATTCTGCAATTATTTTATCGTGCTGTTTGCAGATCAGGATGCCGATGCTTGGATTATCTTCCTGTCTTTTTAATTTATCGTCCAGCAGGTTGAGATAGAAATTCAATTTACCGACGTATTCAGGCAGGAACTCGCCGGTTTTCAATTCAACGGCAACAAAGCAATGCAATTTGAAATGATAAAACAGCAGATCGATTGAGTAATCTTTATTTCCGGCCGTAATGGAATACTGCCGGCTTACAAAACTGAAACCGGCTCCCAGTTCCAAAAGAAATCGCGTAAGATTATCCGTCAGCGCATTTTCGAGATCTTTTTCCTTGTACTCTTCGTACAGGTTCAGGAAATCAAATTTGTACGGGTCCTTGATCAACTCTTTGGCAAGATCGTTTTGCGGAGCGGAAAGCGTTTGATCAAAATTGGTGACAGCCTTGCCCTGGCGTTCAAAAAGTTTGCTTTCGATCTGGTGAACCAGGACATTCCGGCTCCAGTTGTTTTCAATCGTTTTTTGAATATAGAAAAGACGTTCAGAAGGATCTTTTACTTTAGTAAGCAAGGTGATGTGATGATACCATGTCAATTGTGCAAGTGGTGCTTGCACAATCGGAGCTTTTACCGATGCTGACGATAGGGGTTTTTCAATTGAAGAATAATCTGGTCTAAGTGATTGTTTTTCATTCTCCTGTAATTGTGCAAGCGGCTCTTGCACAAATTGCGGATAGGCTTCTGCAAACATCTTCATATACTTAAAATTGCGAAGTGATATTCCCTTCATATCTGGAAACGCAACTCTCAGATCTTCGGAAAGCCTATTAATAACTTTTGTTCCCCAACCTTCTTGTTTCTGCTGATCAAGGATAGCCTTACCTAATTTCCAGTATATAATAAGCAGTTGAACATTGATCGTTAAAGATGCTTTTATCCTTGCAGCCTGGATCTCTTTCTTTAATCGATCTAATAATCGATTATAACCTTTTAAAGTTTTTGAAGACATCATGTGAAATTAACCGGGGCATAAGAAACTACCCGGTGTTTTCCCACAGTTCCTAACGCTTTTTTCCTGAAAAAATCAGGATCATTTCTCCTTAAAATGATGATTGATTGTACGCTTATACCTTTTCCGCCAGCAGTTGCTTGATAAGCGCTTCGAGTTCCTTTACTCTTTTTTCCAGTTCCGGCAATTTGCGGTTGACTGCCTGGCTGCGGAGAGCAGCCGTATAATCATACGCCGGTGAACCTGTAACCGCTTTACCCGGTTCCAGCGATTTACTAACCCCGCTTTGTGCATTGATCCTGGCGCCATCTCCAATTTGTATATGACCAACAATACCTACCTGTCCGCCGATCATTACCCCTTTACCGATTTTAGTACTGCCGCTCACGCCCGATTGTGCAGCGATCACAGTGCTGTTTCCGATTTCCACATTATGAGCGATCTGGATCAGGTTATCCAATTTGGCGCCGCTTTTAATAAGCGTGGAACCAATTGTGGCCCTGTCAATCGTCGCATTGGAACCGATCTCTACATTATCTTCTATCACCACATTTCCTATCTGCGGTACTTTCTTAAAACTTCCGTCTGCCTGTGGCGCGAAACCAAATCCATCGCTGCCGATCACCGTACCGGCATGAATGCTCACATTGTTACCCACTTTGCAATCATGATAAATTTTTACACCCGGATGAATGATTGTATTGTCACCAACGGTTACATTATTGCCAATATATACATTCGGAAATATCTTGCTGTTATTTCCTATACGTGCATTTTCACCGATATACGCGAAGGCGCCGATATAAACATTTTCACCATATTTGGCAGTACCGGCGATATAAGCAGGTTGCTGAATACCCGTCAGCTGTTGCTGCACGATCTCCTGGTATTTGGCCAGCAAGGTCGCAAAAGCAGAATACGCATCCGGCACACGGATCAGCGTGGCACTGACAGGTTGCTTGAGTACAAAACCTTCATTGAGTATGATCACCGAAGCTTTGGTACTATATAAATGATCCTCATATTTGGGATTAGCTAAAAAAGAAAGCTCACCTGCCCGGGCCTCTTCGATCTTACCAAAAGACGCAACGGTCACGTTGGCGTCGCCTTCTACCTTACCATTAACGAGCAATGCTATTTGTGATGCAGGGAATTGCATATAATATTAAAAATTGAAAGGAATCCTTACCGGAATATCAGGTTCTGTAATAACAAATGTAATGTTTTTTAACCTCGCCAAAGGCAAGGCTAAGATCATGCCGGATCAGGGCATTGTCAACCTGTGAAATATCTTTTATCGTACCATCCTTGAAAAGAATATTGATCCGCTCATCGGCCGGGTTATAGGTGGTGGTACTGGCGATTCCGGTAAAAACAAAATAATCTGCTTCTTTTTCATTCACCTGTAGTTTTTCCATCACTTCCTTTTTCTTCTGCTGAATAAATACACCGTCGATCGGTGCTGCCTGTAATTTCACCTTATACAATCTGCGATCAATCAAAGAACGGCAAAGCATGGATAATATTTTATCAGGATGATGAACCCAGTTCTTAATGGTAGCCATCACATCATGATCATCCAAACTGCAAAAAGTTGCTAAATGATCTTCCATGGAAGTTTGCAGGTTGTGATGTTGTAAAAAGAAATCAAAAGCAGTAGAAACGGCCGGTGTTTTCACTCCCTGCGCGATCAGTTCTTTTGCCCGGCGTATAATCCGTACCAGCATCATTTCGGCGCCCAGCACGGTTTTATGAAGGTATACTTGCCAATACATCAACCGGCGGCTGACTAAAAATTTTTCGATCGAATAAATGGCTTTCTCTTCCACCACCAGGTCGCCATCTTTTACACAGAGCATTTTAAGAATACGGTCGTACCCGATCACCCCTTCCGCCACACCGGTAAAAAAGCTGTCCCTGTTCAGGTAATCCATCCGGTCCACATCCAGTTGCCCCGATACTAATTGTGATAAAAAAGGTTTTGAATAAGTATGGGTAAAAATGGCAATCGCCGTATCCAGTTGTCCGTTAAATTCCCGGTTCAGCACTTTCATGATATGCAGCGAGATCGCTTCATGATGAGCGTTGCTGATCAATTCGCTTTCTAGCGCATGCGAAAAAGGGCCATGACCGATATCATGCAAAAGAATGGCGATCTTGGCTCCTAATGCTTCTTCCTCGGTAATAACAATGCCATTGCTTTGCAATTCATAAAGGGACTCACGCATAAGGTGATAATAAACCAGCGAATGATGCATGCGCGAATGAACTGCGCCCGGGAATACCAGTTGCGAAAACGCCATCT
>CAMLGR010000075.1 GCA_946479615.1 uncultured Bacteroidota bacterium
AATCCTATCGAACCCGGTCAAACAACAGCCGTCAAACTGGGAACTTCTGCCGATAATCTCTTTGTGATCCAGGATATCGATAAAGCCCATAATATGGTGCCGGTAGCGCATAGCTACAGCTTCCTGAAATTAAATCAGGAAAAACGTTCGATCTCTTTTACTGCTACGGAGGCAGACAGGGGTGGTTATGGCGCTAACTGGTTATTTGTAAAACATAATCGTGTGTACCAGTACAATGAAATCATCAACGTTCCCTGGAGCAATAAAGAACTTACTATTGAATATGCGACCTATCGTGATAAAACATTACCTGGCAGCGAAGAGAAATGGAAACTGAAAATAAGCGGCTATAAAAATGAAAAAGTCGCCGCTGAAATGTTAGCCAGCATGTACGATGCTTCGCTCGACCAGTTTTACCCGCATGCCTGGGACAAGCCTTATATCTGGCTCAACTATTCGAGAACAAGCAACTGGAATGGCAACCCCAATTTTATAAGGGCCGATGCCACGCCGAAACAATGGACATACCCGGTTTATAAAAATCTTATCAAAAACTATGATTATACCATTTTTGATAACCAGGATGGTGTGGGTTATTATGGGAATGGATTGGTAAGAGAACAAAGAATGTTCTTTAAATCTGGTATGGGAGATATGGCCCCTGCACCGATGGTTGCCAATGCTGAATTATCAAAAATCTCTTCCGAAGACAAACAAAGCACCCGGGCGCCCGATAGTGTTGCTTTTATGGATGCTGATGGCGATGGACGTACAGATGTGCTTAATCAATCAACCGGGAATAATCAGCAACAGGATCCTGCCGTGCAGATACGCAAGAACTTCAATGAAACGGCCTTCTTTATTCCCGATCTGAAAACAGACAGCGATGGCGCTATCGAATTTTCTTTCACCTTACCCGAAGCGCTTACCAAATGGAAGTTCCAGGCACTGGCACATACCAAAGGGTTAGCATTTGGTTATAGCAGCAAAGAGATCGTTACACAAAAACAATTGATGGTACAGCCCAATGCACCGCGGTTCCTGCGGGAAGGTGATAAGATGGAGTTCAGTTCCAAGATCGTCAACCTTACTGACAAAGAACTGACCGGACAGGCGGAATTACAACTCGTGGATGCGACCACCAATAAGCCGGTTGATGGATGGTTCAAGAATGTCATCCCCAACCAGTATTTTACGATTGCAGCCGGTCAGAGCCAGGCGGTCAATTTCCCTATCGAAATTCCGTACCGTTTCAGCAATGCACTGGTATGGCGTATCGTGGCAAAAGCAGGCGAGTTCAGTGATGGAGAAGAAAATGCAATGCCGGTATTGACCAACCGCATGCTGGTAACAGAAACATTACCGTTATGGATGAGAGGAGATGGCACGAAGAATTTTTCATTCGATAAATTACTTAACTCCGGCAAAAGTGAAACACTGCAACAATATGCAGTAACTGTTGAATATACTTCCAACCCTGCCTGGTATGCCGTACAGGCATTGCCTTACCTCATGGAATATCCTTACGATTGTGCCGAACAAACATGGAACCGGTATTATGCAAATTCGCTGGCAACAACGATTGCCAATAGCTCACCACGGATAAAAGAGATATTCAGCAAATGGGCAACTTCATCCAGTTCTGTTGCCGCCACAGCACTGATTAGCAATCTTCAGAAGAACCAGGATCTGAAAGCCGTGCTGCTGGTAGAAACACCCTGGGTATTGCAGGCAAAAACAGAAGCAGAACAAAAAAAGAATATCGCCCTGTTGTTCGATATGGTGCGCATGAGCAAAGAACTGAACAGCGCCTATGAAAAACTGAAACAATTACAAAGCAGTAATGGTGGTTTTGTATGGTTCAAGGGCGGGCCTGATGATCGCTTTATGACACAGTATATCGTTACAGGTATCGGTCATTTGAAAAAACTGAACAGCATCACTGCAGCACAGGACAATAAATTGAAAGCCATCCTCGCCACAGCTATCCCTTATCTCGATAAAAAAATAAAAGACGATTACGATGAGCTGGTAAAAAACAAGACCGATCTGAAAATATATGAGCCGGATTACAGCGAGATCCAGTATTTGTATATGCGCAGTTTCTTTCCTGAATACAAGATCGCTGCTGCTTCACAAACAGCCTACACTTATTTCAGGGCGCGAGTACAACTAACCTGGACCAAAAAGAATAAATATATGGAAGGAATGATCGCGCTTGCTTTGAACAGAACGGGTGATACAAAAACTCCTGCCGCTATTTTAAAATCACTCAAAGAAACATCGATCACCAATGAAGAAATGGGCATGTACTGGAAAGATGCCAGCCGTAGCTGGTGGTGGTATGAAGCGCCGATTGAAAGACAGGCATTGCTGATCGAAGCCTTCCAGGAAATAAGCAAAGACACGAAAACGGTGGACGATCTGCGCACCTGGTTATTGAAAAATAAACAAACCAATAACTGGGAATCGACCAAAGCCACCGCAGAAGCCTGTTATGCTTTATTATTGAAAGGAACCGAATGGCTTTCCAACGCCCCATCCGTAACCATTAACCTGGGCACTACGATTATCAGATCGGCAGATGAACAACAGGAGGCGGGCACAGGTTATATCAAAAAAACGATCGAAGGAGAAAAAGTAAATCCTGCGATGGGGAGTATTTCGGTAAAAGTAGAATCTTCCAAACCGGATGCTGGCGGCTCTTCTTCTTCCTGGGGAGCAGTGTACTGGCAGTATTTCGAAGACCTTGATAAGATCACAGGCGCTGCTACCCCACTGAATCTTGTCAAGAAACTATTTATCGAAACCAACAGCGACCGGGGCCCTGTACTTACACCGGTGAAGGAAGGGACTATTTTAAAAGTGGGTGACAAGATCAAAGTGCGGATCGAATTGCATGCAGACAGGGATATGGAATATGTGCACATGAAAGATATGCGCGCCAGTTGTTTGGAACCAGTGAATGTATTAAGCGGGTACAAATGGCAGGGCGGACTGGGTTATTATGAAAGCACAAAAGATGCAAGCACCAATTTCTTTTTCAACAGTCTCCGGAAAGGAACCTATGTATTCGAATATCCATTGTTTGTTACTCATGCCGGTAATTTCAGCAATGGCGTAACAAGTATTCAATGTATGTATGCACCGGAGTTTAGTTCGCATAGCGAAGGAATCAGGATCGATGTGGAATAAGAAATAAGAAACAGAGGAATAAGGAATGGGGAAGTAAATGTAAAATGTAGAACCGCAAAATGTAAAATATAAAATGTAAAAGGGGTTCCTGCTCTCAGAAACTCCTTTTACATTTTATATTTTACATTCTGCGGTTTTACATTTACTTCCCCATTCCTTATTCCTCTGTTCCTTATTTCTTATTTTCTAGTAACTTCGTTCCATCCGATGAAGTTGACCACCTTAAGCATAGCAATTATTTGCCTGCTGTGTACAAGCTGCAAGGTATCTGAAAAGAATATCGCCGGCACTTATTTCCCGCAAAAAGGATACCCCACACGACTGATATTGAATGCAGATAAAACTTTTGACCTCGCCTTGCTCAATCCCGCTACCGATACACTGCTCTTTCCATCGCATACACATACTTCTTTCTTTACAACCGGCCGGTGGAGTTATGAAAAAAATAAACTGACCATCAGTTCTGCACCCGGCACTACTACTGCAGGTGCACCTGTACAGGATTCCATTACCCGGTTTACGACTATCTCCTCTTTTAATTTCTGGAACCGCTTTGGCGATCCTGTTTCGATAAGGTATATCATCCTTCCTCCCTCCAAAACAAAACCTCATTACGGGAACAGCCTGTATTTCTTTTCACAGGATTTTAAACCCACCGATACTGTTCGTTTCTTCTTCGATGGATACCCACCCTTTGATTTTCCCGGCAGCATACCTGCTACTATCGGCAACAACATACACAAGATCATATTGGTAGAATCTTACCGCCCCACCGCCTTCTCTTCACTTCAATTTATTGTCCGGAAAAATAAACTGCTGACAGTAAAAGGCAAAAAGCGGTTTGATAAAAAGAAATAAACCGGTGGCCGTGTTTGCATGAAACAAACTTACTTTTGCGGATGAATGTTGATGTACTGATTATCGGACAGGGTATTTGCGGCAGTTTTCTTTCCTGGCATTTGCAGCAGGAACAAAAAAGTTTTATTGTCATCGATAATAATGACAGCAATGCTTCTTCCCGTATTGCGGCCGGTGTGATCAACCCTGTTACCGGCCGTCGCCTGGTAACCGTTTGGATGGCCGATGAAATTATACCTTTTGCCTGGGATGCCTACCAGCATATCGGCCGCGACCTGGGCATCACTGCTATCTTTCAACGAAACATCATCGATTTTTTCCCGAATCCTTTTATGCGCGAAGGATTTTTACAAAAGATAGAAACCGGCGATCAGTATGTACATGCTTATCCCGAACAAAATCATTTCAATACTTATTTCAATTATGAATTTGGCTGCGGAGAGATAAGACCTGTATATACGGTCAACCTGGATCTATTGCTGCCTGCCTGCCGCAGGAACCTGGAGGACAAACAATCCCTGCGCGAAGAAAATTTTGACATCGGTAATATGAAATTGATTGATGGTAAAGTTCATTACCATGACATCATCGCAGACAAGATCATTTTCTGCGATGGAACCGCCAGTTTCGAAAATCCTTATTTCAAACAATTACCTTTTGCTCCCAACAAAGGGGAAGCATTGGTAGTACATATTCCTGGTCTTCCTGATCATAATGTATACAAGAAATCCATGACCATCGTACCGATGGCGGAAAAAGATATGTTCTGGGTCGGCGCCAGTTATATCTGGGACTTTACCGATCCGGGGCCTACGGTTGAGTTCCGGGAGAATACAACGCGGGTATTGAAAGAATGGTTGAAGATCCCCTTCACCATCGAAGAACATCGTTCGGGTTTACGGCCCGCCACTTTGGAAAGAAGACCCTTTGCAGGGTTTCATCCTGTGTATCCTGAAGTGGGCATACTGAATGGAATGGGAACAAAGGGGTACTCACTGGCCCCCTTTTTTTCCAAGCAATTAGTTCAGCATTTGTGTTATGGAGATTCGATTACCCCGGAAGCAAACCTGTCAAGATTTACCCGGATATTAAGCCGGTAATCAGGCGATCGCCAGGGCGCGTTTTTTACGTTGTTGTAAAATGAAACGACGGCAATAATGAATAATAAGCAGCGTAATCATGGTTCGGATTTTAGAATTTTAGATGTAGTCATTGGGTCCTGGTTCAGTACACGGCACAAAGCCTCGTACAGATCAGGCATATTTTCTTTCAGCCCGGCAGGGTTCTCAAAAAATGCTTCCGCGCTAACGGCCCAGAATTCATGCAGGTTGCTGAATGCATAACTGCGCAAATAACTTCTCCGTTTAGTGATCACGTCAGCCAGTATCGGGCCTGTACTATTGGAAAATTTTTCGTAGTTCAACCTGAAATGTGAATCGATCCCATACTGTGCAAAGAAGTTATTATACAACAGTGCATGGGCCATTTCATGAACGGCTACATTGATATTATCATTCTTCTGCGAGTAGCCATGTAAAAAATGCTTCCACGATAAATAAATACCATCGGGCGCTACGTGGCCGATGTATAATTCCTCATCATTGTCCATATGATAAGCATCGGCCAGTATATATATATCCTTGAAATAAGACAGTGAGTAATTTTTCAAACCGAATGTTACCTGGATAGCAGAGGCGCTGACCATAATAGCCGTATCCTCGTTATTCTCCAGCCCTATATAATGGAATTTCTTTTGCTGGCGGAACTGGTACACTCTTTTTACAAAACGTAACTTCTGCTCCTGCGGGAGATCATTATAATAAGTAAACAGGCTACCGATAACAAAGGAATAATTATCTATAACAGAAGGATCCATCTCTAACTCCTCCGGCTGCGGAAGTGGCTTAGGCGCACGGGGACTGAACAGTCCATTTAATTTTCGAAGGAATGATTGCATAGTGTACGATTCGGATTCATAAATATACTCCAGGCTGCGGTATCCCGCAAGTCTCCGGCGGTTATTTACTGTGGTAGTTTTACGATTATAACATGAAACGTATTCATAGCCAATCAACTATTCGTGTCAATAAATTTGTTATTTTTTATGTGCGTTTTTTTATTTGCATTTGTTTAAAAAAATACAGGGGAATTTATCAGGAGAAGAAGTCAACATTAAAAAGTCAAAATAGCTTACCAGAGTAGCAAGCTATTTTGACTTTTCACCGCCTTACACCCTTAATATACCCGATTTGCCCTGTGTCACCCATCCTCGTTATATTTGCGCCACAGAAAAGCTTCAAAAACAATGTACAGGACGCATACTTGCGGAGAATTAAGGATCGGCGATATAAAAAAACAGGTAACCCTTGCCGGCTGGGTTCAAACCGTTCGCAAATTCGGTGCTATCACTTTCGTGGACCTTCGTGACCGCTATGGCATTACCCAATTATTGGTGGGCGAGGAACTGAACAAACAGTTGGAAGAAACTCCGCTTGGACGTGAATTCGTTCTGCAGGCAACCGGCACAGTGAATGAAAGAAGTAATAAGAACCCGAATATGCCAACCGGCGATATAGAAGTGGTTATCACGTCTTTTTCCATCCTCAATAAATCGGCTGTTCCTCCTTTCACCATCCAGGATGATACCGATGGCGGTGATGATCTCCGTATGAAATACCGCTTTCTTGATCTGCGCAGGAACGCCGTGAAGAAAAACCTCGAACTCCGCTATGCAGTCAACCGAGCAGCACGTAATTACCTGCACCAGCAGGGTTTTATGGATATTGAAACGCCTTTCCTTGTCAAGTCCACACCGGAAGGCGCCCGCGATTTTGTCGTTCCTTCGCGCATGAACCCCGGCCAGTTCTATGCATTACCCCAATCACCACAAACCTTCAAACAATTGCTGATGGTGAGTGGGTATGATCGTTATTACCAGATCGTAAAATGTTTCCGTGATGAGGATCTGCGCGCAGATCGTCAACCGGAGTTTACACAGATCGATTGTGAAATGGCATTCGTGGAGCAGGAAGATATTCTTACCATGTTCGAAGGATTGATCAAATCGATCTTTAAAGAAGTAAAAGGAATCAACTATACCGATATCATTCAGCGGATGAGTTGGGAAGATGCCATGTGGAATTATGGCAATGATAAACCCGATATCCGTTTCAGTATGAAGCTGGCCAATCTCAAGAAACCAGGTTCCGTTTACAAAGACAAACATGACTATCATGAACTGATCAACGGCGCTGATTTCAAAGTATTCGATGAAGCCGAAACTGTTATTGCCGTAGCCGTTCCGGGTTGCAGTGAATATAGCCGTAAACAAACCGATGAATTAACGGAATGGGTAAAACGTCCGCAGATCGGTATGAAAGGATTAGTATTTATCAAATGCAATGCAGATGGTACTTACAAAAGCAGTGTCGATAAATTTTATACTGAAGAAAAATTAAAAGCGATCGCAATTGCAGCAGAAGCCAAAGAAGGCGACCTGGTGCTGATCGTTGCCGGCCCCGAAGAAAGAACACGGAAAGCAGCCAGTGAATTGAGACTGGAAATGGGCAAACGGTTGGGCTATCGCAAGGATGATGAATTCCGGTTGCTATGGATACTTGACTTTCCTTTATTTGAATATGCAGAAGACGAGAACCGCTGGGTAGCCAGGCACCATCCTTTTACTTCACCCAAGCCTGAACAGATCTCCACGATGATCGGTAATGACCCGGTGATCAAAAATGCGGCGCAATATCTCGAACATCCATATGCAGGTATCAAAGCCAATGCGTATGATATGGTATTAAACGGAAACGAGATTGGCGGTGGCTCGATCAGGATCTTCCAGCGCGAACTGCAGGAAAAAATGTTTGCTGCCCTGGGAATGGATAAAGAAGAACAGCAACATAAATTCGGTTTCTTACTCGGCGCTTTTGAATACGGCGCTCCTCCGCATGGCGGTATTGCCTTTGGATTTGACAGGCTTTGTGCTATCCTCGGCGGCAGTGAAAGTATCCGCGACTTTATGGCCTTCCCGAAAAACAACAGCGGAAGAGATGTAATGCTCGATGCTCCTGCAACGATCGATGACAAGCAGTTGAAAGAATTGCAGATCAAATTAAACCAGGCTGATTAATCATGAAGAATATTTCCCTCAAGTGGAAGTTATTTCTTGTGTTCTCGTACATACAGTTTGGGTTCTGGACTATACTTTTATGTACTTACATCTATAATGCTGCTACCACTGGAGTGGCATCCTCACTGCCTATCCTTTTAGCTCTTCTACCGCTGCTGGCCAATAGTTTTGTAAGTATTTATATCGCTAATCGCTATTTTCCTGCCAGCCTGGTTCCATCAAATACCATGACATTGATGAAAGCAATCCGCGTTTTTAGTATCCTTGCCTGGCTGTTTTTTTCTATCCTTAGTATTGTCGTTGCTCAAAGTATATATTCCGGGGAAGGGAAACTGGAGAATATAAGAAGCCAGGTGTTCTTTATCTCCATATTGATCATATGCATTTTACATCTTTATACTTTCACCCTGCAATTTTGGTTATTCCCAATGCTCCGGAGAAATCATGCGATGAATGTAGACCTGCTCATCGATTCTATCGGGAATGAAAATCAGTCGCCTGATCTTTAAACACAATTACCTTGACTACTATTTTTTCTCTCACCTGTATCATCGTCAACCTGGTTGCCGGTATTCTTTTCATTATTGGCGATAATAAAAAACAGGATGCAGCAGGCCGGCACCTGATGACTATGTATGGAATTATAGGTTTACTGCTGGGCGGATTGGGCTTTCTGTTATACTATTACAATCATCCTTACTGGTCACTGGTGATTACCCTGGCTCCTGCTATTATCATTTGCGGAATTGCTATACGGATCATTAAAGAACGGTAGACTGATTAAAGGGCGCGGCATATACAAGCGCATTATTTCCTCTGGAGATACAGATCGGTATGATCCTTCAATTGCACCAGGTCTGCTATCGCTGAAGCATCCAGCGCCACCGCCTGGTCAGCATCTTTTATACGGTGCACAGTGAAGCGCGCGAATAAATATTCGGTAAATGGGATAGTATCAGCATAAATAAAAGGACTGTACTCGAGGATTATTTTAATACCGGGATTCCGTTCGATCGTTTGCTGCATTCCTTCGAAGATCAATGGCTCCACTCCTTCCACATCCATCTTTACAACATCTACTTTCGGAAGATTAAGCTGCTGCACCATTTCATCCAGTGTCAGTGCCGATACTTTCTTTTTGGTTCCGCGTACCGGTCCACGATCTGTTCTGTTGATAATACTGCCATCTCCAAAATAATTATCGGGAACAGATAATGTAACCTTGCCGCTTTTATTGGACAGCGCCGCTTCTATCACTTCAAAACGATGGGGATGAATGCTGGCTGTTGCCCTAAGCAACTGGCAGATGCGCGGGTTCGGTTCTACGGCGATCGTTTGGCCAGTGCCCGACAAAGCGGACATCAGTATAGAATAATAACCGAAGTTGGCGCCGATATCGATACATATATCGCCGGGTTTTATAATTCTTGCAAGGCATTGTGTGAGCCAGGTTTCCCAATAACCATCCATGATAAGATGCGGGCTCATACTGGCATCCCGGGTATCGATATATATTTTATATTTAGTGAGTATGCGGCAAAGCGCAGTATTGTTTTCCAGGTAAGCGTAATGAGTATATTCCCGGCAGGCAGCTTCAAACTCAAAAGAAGTAAGGGAATTAATATCGCTGATATTTACTAGTTGCTGCATGAAGATCAATATTATTACTATTTCCTGGATTTACAGTCTTTATGAAACGCAAACAGGGGCTGGCCATTGGCAAGCAGGGATACCCTGGCTTCCTGCCAGTTACTTCCTTCTGGCCTTTTATCATATAGATTACTTTTTTCCAAAACCAAAGAATCCCCTCCTCACTTTTCTTTTCCCTTTTCGGATGATCAGTCCGATCGATGTAACTACATATTCATCGAGTTGCAACCGGAGATGCACATCCTGTTTATAAGGAAAGGTATCGACATGATAATCTTCCGGCAAGCCGCCGAGTGAATAATCCAGTTCTTCTACAAAATGGCCTTCCTCTCTCAGGAAATTCACGATAGCATCAATATCCTTTTTCCTGAAGATGACCGTGCTTTCATTATTATCCAGCGTAACATCATCGGAAGATATATTGAACTCCGTGGTATGAATGGCCCAGCCACCGGGGCGAAGTGTTTTTAATTGATTCTTTAAAAACGACATTCCTTTACGGATCGATCCCAAATGTTCAAAGGAACAACTGGACCAGTTAAAATCATATCCCGTAATGTCATCCGGAATGTTGTTCATATCCACCGGCTGGTATTTTACATGGTGCCGGAACACATCTTCCGCACAGATCTTTCTTGTGTTCAATGAATCCATTCCAAAACATAACTGGTCGCCGTGTTCCCAGCCTAACACCTTCCCCCGTTCAGGATGAATATCGGTAGCCAGTATCTTACAACCATACTTGGCAAACACGGATGGCAAGGGTTCCGATCCTACCGCGAATACCAATCCTTTCTTATCTTCTTCTATACAACCTCTTTCCCATAACGCCTGCATGATATAGGCATACTCCCATTGCTTGCGGTGAAGCCGTGGTTTCTCATGTATCTCGGCACACCAGCGGTGATACCAGCCGGTTTGAAAATCCTTGGCCTTGCATAATTCGGATTTACGGCGACTGTTCTCAAATAATAATTTGGCATTCCACTGCCTGGGTTCTTCCAAAACAGAATAATTGTTCATACTGGCTGATTAAAAAAGTGATTGATACACTTCGATATAACGGGCAGCGCTTTTCTCCCAGTTAAACTCCTCTCCTCTTTTCCTGATCTTTTCTGACATCCCATTCATACCATATCGTTGCATACCATCACTGAATACTTTGTTCATGTGCGATTCATCGAATGAAGAAAAATAAAAAGCTGCATCGCCACCGATCTCCGGCAAGGCGGTTTTGTTGGAAAGAAAAACAGGCTTACCAAAAGTCATGGCTTCTATAACCGGGAATCCAAATCCTTCTGCAATCGAAGGATGAACAAAGGCCAGGCAATGATTGAGATACCATGATTTCTCTGATTCACTGACGGGCCCTAATAATTTAAACCTGTCGGCTATCCCATCTGCCTTTGCTTTCTGCTCCATGCCTTTGATATATTCGGCATCATCGAGACGGCCGGCGATCAATAATTCAAGATTTTCATTGGCCTTTAGCAAGGACAATATCACTTCATAATTTTTTTTCCGGTTGACATAACTCATCCCAAAAAGAAACGGGCGTTTTGGCCGGTAGGAAGAAGCTACTAATGCAGGAGCGTACAACTCATTTTTCCCATTATGAATAACATGAAGAGATTTATCATATACATCACAATGACTTAATACATCATTCTTCGTAAAATCGGAGATACAGACGATCGCATCACTCTGATCGATCAATGATTGCGTATGTGCAATGTTTTTCTTTTGTTCTTCCCTGGATATTCCTTCGTGTAATGAGTTCAGGTCATGGATTGTGAGAAGGATCTTTATATCCTTATTCTTTTTTTTATCAGGTAAAATACGCCCCGATTGAAAAGGCGCATGCCATATCCTGCATTTTTTCAGGAAAGGCTTCCAGAACCTGTGGTGCTTTTTTTCTACAATAACACTGCCGGGATCAGCAAATACAGTTGATTCAGCGGGAGGAACATAAAATTTTACTTTTTCATAACCTTTTTCCCCGGCTAATCTCTGCATATGATTACCAAGATTCAGACAATAATGGTACAAGCCTGAATTTCTGAAGCGCATCAGGTCACAATCGAGAATGATCTCATTCATTTATAATTCATTTGATCAATTCACAAATAAGCCTACTCAACATAATTCTTGCCATTTTTTCAAAAATCAGGAATTGAAATGAAAAAAAATCTTCTTTTCATTTTTTCTACTTGAAATTATTTTTTGTGCAACGATCCCAAAAATATGGTTGTCACGAAAAATACCAGGATCGTAACCCGAAAAATACAGGTACGACTTTTGTGTTGGTTAAGGCGCCTGCCATACTCATCCCCTGACTATTGCTTTTTTATTAATCGATCATTCATTAATTAAAAATTATGATGAACCGGGTTGTATTCGACTGCGAGCGGATGAAACATGACAATACAGGACTGTCACACTATTGTCTGAATCTTGGACATCACTTGCAAAAACACGCAGATTCCTCCTTCGAAGATATTTCATACTATACTCCTCCTGCTGCAATAAATATATTCGGTGATACAAGTAATTACTTACAGTACGATTCATTACAGAAATTTTACATGCCTTCTCTTAAGAAATTCGATATCTGGCACTGTAACTTTCAATTATCCCGCTATGTGCCGCAACGAAACCGGAAGATCAAAGTGGTATTGACCATACATGATCTTAATTTTCTTCACGAGAAATTACCTGAATCAAAAAAAATAAAATACCTGCGCCGCCTGCAAAAGAATATCGATCGCAGTGATGCTATTGTATGCATTTCCGATTTCTGCCGCAGGGATGTACTGGAATACTGCGATACCGGCAATAAACCTGTCCATGTAATTTATAATGGCACCAATACATTAAAACGCCCCGATCTTCATACACATTCCTATAAACCAGAAAAACCCTTTCTTTTTTCGTTGGGTGTCATGTGCCGCAAAAAGAATTTTCATGTGTTGCTTCCTTTATTACAACAGCACCACGAAATGGAATTGCTGATCGCCGGAAGATTGGAAGAACCCGAATACCTTCATTTCATCAATCAATCCGCCAGGAAAATGCGCGTTGAAAAGAATGTACGCGTACTCGGATTAATATCCGAACCAGAAAAATCATGGTATTACCAGAATTGTTATGCTTTTGCACTTCCTTCTATTGCCGAAGGATTTGGGTTACCGGTGGCAGAAGCGATGTCTGCAGGTAAACCTGTCTTCTTATCCAACCGGACTGCTTTGCCAGAGATTGGAAGCACTGCTGCTTTTTACTTCAGGAATTTTAATGCCACGCACATGCAGGAAGTGTTTGAAGATGGAATGGAAAGATACGAGAGCCAGCATATGGAACCGATGATACGGGAAAGAAGCGCCAGCTTTTGCTGGGATAAAGCCGCTAAAAAATACCTGGATGTATATCGTTCATTATATTAAATAAATAATTTCCGCCTGATGAAGATCTATCGTCGACTGCTGGCTTATGCCAAACCGTTCCATAAATTTGTTGTACCGTTCTTTATTTTTACATTGATCGGTGTGTTCTTTAGCGTGTTCCAGTTTGCGCTGATCATTCCCCTGCTTAATTTTCTTTTCGATCCCGGCAGTGTGGCGGAAACCCAGAAATATGCTTCATCACCTCATTTCTCTTTTTCAGCCGGCTTCTTCAAAGATTTCTTTTATTACCAGGTATACCAGTTCAAAGTGCGCAACCCTGTGTATGCACTATATTTCATTGCCAGCCTGATCGTGACGGCTGTGATCATGACGAATATATTCCGCTACCTCGCGCAACGTTGTCTGATCAGTGCCAGGACCTTACTGGTTAAAAGATTACGCGAAGCATTGTTTGAAAAGATCAACCGGTTACATCTGGGATTTTTTACCAAAGAACATAAAGGCGATCTCGTATCGAGATTGAATTCAGATGTATATGCCATTGAAGGCGTAGCCTCCAATTCACTGGAAGTTATTTTCAGGGAACCTTATTTACTGATCGGTTATTTTGTGGCCCTGTTTGCCATCTCTGCGAAACTGACATTATTTACTTTATTGATCATCCCGCTTTCCGCTATCGGCATAGCGGCGGTCACCAAACGATTGCGCAAGGAAGCCAAAGATGTGCAGGCATCCATCGGGCGTTTGCTGACATTGATCGATGAAACATTATTAGGCATGCGGATCATCCGCGCTTTTAACGCCACTCCTTTTGTATTAAAAAGATTCAGCCAGGAAAATGATTTCTATCGCAAAGCCAGCCTGATCGGTTTTAAGAAAAGAGAACTGGCTCCTGCATTCTCAGAAGCAGCCGGCGTATTCGTCGTCGCCTGCATACTTATTTACGGGGGCAGCCTGGTATTGCATCACCAGGGAGGTTTGCAGGCGAGTTCATTCATCGCATTCATTGCCATCTTTTCCCAAGTGATCAGGCCGGCTAAAGCAATTGTGGTAGCCCTGACGAATATCCAGCAGGGACGTGCCGCCGGTGAAAGAATCATCGAGATACTCGACAAACCTGTAGAGATAGAAGATAAACCCGATGCAGTGCCCTTGCAATCATTCGAAGAAGAAATCGAATTGCGCAATGTTTCTTTTAAATACTCCGAAAAACCTGTATTGGAAAATATAAACCTTGTGATCAAAAAAGGAAAGACTATTGCACTGGTAGGCCCTTCCGGTGTGGGCAAATCCACGATTGCTGATCTGATCCCGCGTTTTTATGAAGCAACAACCGGGCAGGTATTAGTGGATGGTAAAGATGTAAAGGATTATACGATGGAATCATTGCGTAGTCACATGAGTTTTGTAACACAGGAGATCATTCTTTTTAATGATACCGTATTCAATAATATTGCGCTGGGCCGCCCCGATGCCACGGAAGAAGAAGTCATGGAAGCAGCCCGCATCGCCAATGCACATGAATTTATCATGCATACCGAAAATGGATACCAGACGGTCATTGGCGACAGGGGTATCCGTTTATCCGGTGGTCAACGCCAACGATTAAGTATTGCCAGAGCGGTATTTAAAAATCCTTCGATCCTTATTCTTGACGAAGCCACTTCTGCATTGGATACCGAATCCGAAAAATCGGTACAGGATGCACTTAACAAACTGATGCAGGGAAGAACAACCCTGGTCATTGCTCACCGGTTGAGCACGATCAAAGAAGCCGATGAAATAATAGTATTGCAGGACGGCCGCATAGCAGAACAAGGCAGTCATTATGAATTAATTGAAATTGAGGAAAGTATTTACCGGAGACTTACTTTATTGCAGCGGATAGCATAAAATATGTACCTGATAATTCTATGTGAAACCTATGTGCCTATGTGGTAAAGACTACGCAATACTGTTATAGTTCTATGACTGGCTGACGTGGATTCACCACATAGGCACATAGGAACATAGGTTTCACATAGATTAATTCCGGCCCCGCTGCCAGCGGAAGAAAACAAATATTCCTGTTATTATCAGCAGGAACGCAACAACCCTGAATATGGATTTTTGAAGAAAGGATTCTTTATCCTCGCCCGCAGCAATTCTTTTATCGCAGGTATCAAGATAATATTGCAGTTGCGGATAATTCTTACTTAATTTTTTTACCGATTTGAATTTAGCCAATGCCTTAAAATAATACCCCTGGTAAAACAAAGAAAGTCCCTGTTGCCAGGCCATTGATGACAAACTCATATGTGGCTTCACACGGGCCGAATCCAGGTATTCGCTCACAACAGAAAGCGGGATCGCGAAATTATATCCGTTGGCAAGAATGCCGGTGTTCTGTTCGAGCGTACCAAATGTCGCGAGGCCAATCACTTCTCCTTTTCCATTGCATACCGGGCTGCCGCTGCTTCCATGCGATATCACTGCATCCATCTGTATCACCGGCCATCCATTGATCGATCGCTTGATAGCACTGATAATACCAGCTGTCAATGTCGGCTCAATAGTGGTCTCGCGATCAAGAAAAGCATTTGAGGTAACCGGTTCAGGATAACCATACACCAGCACCTGCCCGCCGATGCGTGGAATAGAATCTTCACTGAGCTTTAAGGAAGGCAATTCCTTCAGGCTATCGGCTTTTAAGATCGCCACATCTTTTCCCGGCATCGGTTTTCCTTTGATGATCAAACGCGCCGGCACTCTTCTTACCCCGGATGTATTATCACTCATTGTTGTACGGAACTGGATATAGATCTCTCTTTTAAGATCAAAAAGTATCATGGAAGATACCTGTGCATAGATAACAGAATAGGCATTGTATAAAAGTGTGCGCTGCTCATCATTCAATGTCATGGCCCAGGAAGATTGAAGCGAACGCAGGTTGGCATCGATCACTTCCTGGAAAGTGGAAAGAATAAATTTCTGGCGGATGAATGCACTGTCCCTGTCTACGATATGGCAATTGGTGAAAATATATCCATCACCGGAAATAAAGAAACCGGTACCAGCGGATAGAATACGATGTTGCTGGCGGTAATAATTGGAAGTCGCATCGAGGTAACGGATCGGGTTATTGTATAATGCTTTTACAACGATATCCAGTTTGTCTTCTGCCGTCAATAAAGTACTGGTGGTATCCAGCTTTTTTACTGAATCAACCAGTTGGTGAAACCGGCGCTCATTCATCTCTACCTTATTAACATATACCGTGGCTGAAAAGACGGTTTGCACCATTACAATACCCGGCGAGTTGGCAGCATAATTCTGTTCGGCAGAAATTTCCTGCGCCCCGGCTTCCTGCATCAGCAACAGGGAAATACAGGTATAAAAAAATGGTATTGATATTCTTCGTATACGATCTGCCATGCTAATATTCTGAATTCAAAATACTAAAACATGGTTCAAAATCCTATTTTGATTTAATTTAGTAAATTGAATAACATCCTGAATGATCTTATCGATGAAAATAGTACCAATCGTATGCCGTATTCGCCCCGATGCAGTCTTTTATTATTTATTATTGATTTTATTCACCGGGCTGGTCATGATAAGTTCCTGTAAGAAAGATCATGTACAGGATCAGCGGGAAGTTTTTTATGGAAACGATCCACAGCAAAAAATGGATGTGTATTTACCAGCCGACCGGAATGAGAACAGCACCAAAGTGCTTATCCTGATCCATGGCGGCGCCTGGGTGGAAGGCGATCGGGTTTGTATATAATAAAAGATCGGAGTATCATGTCTCGGATAAATTTGTTTACCTCGGCGCCAGTGCCGGCGCTCATTTAGCTTTACTGGCCGGTTTTAAATATACATCGCCTGTAAAACCTAAGGCAGTCGTTTCCTTTTTTGCGCCGACCAACCTGACCGATCTGTATAATGCGAATGCAACAACAGCGCTGATCTTAACGCAGGTAACAGGCACCACGCCATCTGTCAATCCAACCATTTACCAGCAAAGTAGTCCGTCTTCTTTTGTAAGCGCTTCATCTCCACCTGCGATGTTACTGCAGGGAGGCGCCGATCCGCTGGTACCTTTTTCACAAGCAGAATCTTTTAATGCATTGCTTACCACAGCAGGCGTACCTTATAAGTATGTGTTTTATCCGGCAGAGGGTCATGGCTGGGAGGGCGCTACCATGGACGATTCCATGACGCAGATAGCCGCTTTCCTGGCAGCACAGGTTCCGTGACAGGTATTTCCTGCCGGTTTTGCTTCTAAAATACCATGCAGGGATTTATTCAAAAAACAAAGAATATATTGTTCAGATTCTTTATATTCGATTATACGGTTGCTCACATACCCATGTGAAGCAACCTTTTTTATTAAACAAGCACTATGACAGGTCGCAGTCTTATCGAACAATATAAAGCCTATCCGGGTACCTGGGATGAAATGTGGCACGACCAGTCTGTGAGAACACAATACAGCCGTGTATTCAAAGAGATCGAGGACCTGCCTGTCGATACCCTGTTACAAAAAGACAGGCTGGCAAGTGAGCTGTTCATGAACCAGGGAATTACCTTTACAGTGTATAGCGATGATGCAGGTATCGAAAGAATATTTCCGTTTGATATTATTCCCCGTATACTCACCAGCGCCGAGTGGGACCATATACAACAGGGCATTACACAACGATTACGTGCGCTGAATCTTTTCCTGAAAGATATTTATTCCGAACAAAGGATCATAAAAGATAAGATCATTCCCGCCGAACTCATTGCTTCCTGCCCGCATTTTACGAGAGAAGTATTTGGCGTAAAAGTACCGCACGATCTGTATGTGCATATTTCAGGTATCGATCTTATCCGTGGACAGGATGGTACTTTTTATATACTGGAAGACAACCTCCGCACTCCATCGGGTGTTTCCTATATGCTGGAAAACCGGGAAGTGACCAAACGGATCTTTCCCGGCATGATGTCAGGCAGCAAAGTAAGAACGATCAATAACTATCCCCTGCTGTTGAATGAGAATTTATCAAGCCTGGCCCCGCAGCAATTATCCAATCCCACAGTTGCCTTACTGACACCCGGCGTTTATAACTCCGCTTATTTTGAACATTCATTTTTAGCGCGCCAGATCGGTATACCACTGGTAGAAGGAAGAGATATTGTCGTGAACAATCATAAAGTATATATGAAGACCACGGCGGGTTTGCAGCAGGTGCATGTATTATACCGGAGGATCGATGATGATTTTCTTGATCCGCTGGTCTTCCGTCCTGATAGTGCTTTGGGTATTCCCGGGTTGATAAGCGCTTACCGTAAAGGCAATGTAGCCATCGTGAATGCTGTAGGCAATGGAGTGGCCGATGACAAAGCGGTGTATGCATATGTGCCGGACATGATAAAATATTATCTGAACGAAGACATCATTTTACCTAATGTGCCAACGTATGGATTGGAAGATGCCGATTCGCGTCAATATGTTTTTGATAACATTGAGAAAATGGTGATCAAGCGAACCAATCAATCCGGCGGCTATGGAATGGTGATGGGAAATAAAGCAGGAGAACAGGAACTGGAAGCGGTAAAAAGAGCCATCCTGGAAACACCGAGGGAATTTATTGCGCAACCGATCATCAAACTATCCACGGTGCCCTGCCTGATCGATGGAAAATTACAACCGCGCCATGTTGATCTCCGTCCTTATGCACTTTGCGGACCTAATGGCATCAGGATCGTTCCGGGCGGACTGACACGCGTGGCATTGAAAGAAGGTTCGCTGGTCGTAAACTCATCACAGGGAGGAGGAAGTAAGGATACGTGGGTGGTGGATTTATGATGTGGTGATGTAGTGAGTAAAAAGATTAGTTTTTAATGAATATAAATGAACAACCCTGCAAAATTATCATCCTTACCATAAATATTTTACTCTTGGCCACTCACCATCTAAAACCTAACATCTAACACCTAAAACCATCCTTCCTTCATGCTCAGTAGAATTGCAGATTCTCTTTTTTGGCTGAACCGGTATATGGAACGGAATGATTGCCTGACACGGGTGATCCGTACCAACTATATCCTGTCGTTCGATATGGGTCATAGCGCTGATTTTTCCTGGAAGGAAGTGATGCAGCTCCTGGCACATGCTTCGCCGGAATTGATAGCAGAGCATTGCGATTCAGATACGAGCGCCCTGCAATTCCTTATTTCCAATACACAAAATCTAAATTCCTCTAAAGTATTGATATCAAAAGCCAGGGAAAATGCAAGAGGTGTGCAGGATAATATCACCAAGGAATTATGGGAACAGATCAACCAGTTATATCATATCGTAAATGAACCCGAACTGGAAAAAAAGATTGCCGGCGCCCGTTGTCTCGATACGATCGACCTGCTCAACCAGCATTGCATCCTCTTTTATGGTGTTGCCGATAGCACGATGCCGCGTGGACAGGGCTGGGATTTTATGAACCTGGGAAAATTCATTGAACGTTGCCTGCTGACGATCGATACTGCGGATGCACATTTCAGGAAAATAGATTACCGGCTCGACAAACCCCAGCATATTATTTTCTGGAGAAATTTATTGTTATCTCTTTCAGGCTATGAATTGTACCTGAAGAATTACACCCGTGATCAGCACAACATCAATATCATCGATTATATTATTTTCAACAGGAACTTCCCGCGTTCATTGATCTATTCATTGAACCGGATAAAAAAATACCTGGCCGATATTGCTGAAGATACCAGGATCGAAGGAAGCGGAACCTTGCAAAAGAATTTTGGCCGTATATGCAGTAAGGTTGAATTTGCAGATATGAATACCATCAAAGAAACAGGATTATCGGCCTTCCTTCAATCTCTTCGTCACGACCTTGTTGATTTTTCCAATCACCTTACCCGCATTTATTTTTCATACGCGTAAACATAACCAATGCCCGTTTTCAATATACATCACATCACTAAATACGAATACGATCGCCCCGTTAAAGAAAGTGTGAATGAGATCAGGATCTATCCTTTTGTCAGCAACCGGCAGGAAATCTTATACCACGAAATAAATATTACCGATCACCCGGATATACTTGTCATGACCGATTACTGGGGCAACCGGGCGGGGATGTTCAACCTGATGGCTGCCCATAAAGAACTCGTGATCGAAAGTAAACTGATCGTGCGTACAGTAGGAACGGGCGAACCGGTTATTAACCATACGGCCGGTTTAGCCGAATTGAAAGCTGCTATCGCCAGCGATCTTTCCTTACTGGAACTTTCTTACCTGAAAGAGATCGAACTGAAAGAAGAGATCCAGGCATTGGTAAATGAGTTTGCGTCAAAAGAAATGCCGGTGAGCGGGATCGTTCAGCAGTGCGCAGATTATATATTTACTCATTTCACATATAATAAAGGGATCACGTCTGTACAAACCACGGTTAAGGATATTCTTCAACTTCGTTCGGGGGTGTGCCAGGACTTTGCCCATATCATGCTGGAACTGTTACGCAGTCTGGGTATTCCCAGCCGTTATATCAGCGGGTATATCTGTCCCAATAAAAACGGGATGCGCGGAGAAGGCGCCACCCATGCCTGGATCGAAGCATGGATACCAGGTACCGGCTGGACGGGCATTGACCCTACCAATAATGTATGGGTAACCAACAATCACGTCAAACTCGCTGTAGGCCGCAACTTCAATGATTGCACACCTGTGAAGGGAACATTCAAGGGACCCGCACGTCAATCTCTTTCCGTCTATGTATCTGTCAGCTACGAAGATGGCCAGGTATTTGAAGAATTGAATAATGTAAACCTGGAGAAGCAGGCGGGTACGGACGATCTTCCCGAGTATATTGAAAGTTTCGCGGGACAGCAGCAACAGTGAGGCAGTCCGGCAGCCGGCAGTTATCAGCACTTCAGGCATCGAAGTTTTCTTAACTTGCATCTCCTTAAATTTATCGACTGCCGGCTGAAAAGATTGCCAGACTGAACTATGATTCCTCTTGCCGAACGCATACGCCCGACCACACTGGATGAACTGACCGGACAGCAACACCTGACTGGCAAGGGAAGTATTTTGCGTACCGCGATCGAACATGGCCGCATTCCTTCCATGATCTTATGGGGACCTCCCGGCACCGGCAAAACAACGATCGCCAATATTATTGCCCACACATTGAATGTGCCGTTTTTTACACTGAGTGCGATCAGTTCGGGAGTGAAAGATGTGCGCGAAGTGATCGAACAAGCCAAAACAAAACCCGGCTCAATTTTATTTATCGATGAGATACACCGCTTTAATAAAGGACAACAGGATGCATTATTAGGCGCGGTGGAAAAAGGAACGGTCACCCTGATCGGTGCTACTACCGAGAATCCTTCTTTTGAAGTGAACAGCGCCTTGCTCAGCCGTTGCCAGGTGTATGTATTAAAAGCGCTCGATGAAAAAGGATTGGTCAGCCTGCTGCACACCGCTATTGAAAAAGATGAGTGGCTGCAAACAAAAAATATCGAACTGAAAGAAACGGCGGCGCTCATCAATATATCCGGTGGCGATGCAAGAAAACTATTGAACTTACTGGAACTGGTGGCAGAAACAGCGTCCACTTCCCCGAAGGAAAAAAACAAACCGGTTATCATTACCGATGATTTTGTGATGTCGGTGGCGCAAAAGAAGATCGCCCTGTATGATAAAAGCGGTGAACAGCATTACGATATCATCTCTGCTTTTATCAAATCGATCCGCGGCAGCGATCCCAATGCAGCCGTGTACTGGCTGGCGCGAATGATAGAAGGCGGTGAAGATGTAAAATTCATTGCGCGCAGGTTGGTGATACTCGCCAGTGAAGATATCGGCAATGCCAACCCGACCGCGCTCGTGATGGCCAATGCCAGTTTTGAAGCCGTTAATAAGATCGGTTATCCCGAAGCAAATCTCATTCTTTCCCAATGTGCCATTTATCTTGCCTCGAGTGCCAAAAGTAATTCGGCAACTGTGGCTATCGGAAGTGCATTGGGTGCTGTAAAACAATATGGCGATCTGCCCGTGCCGCTGCATATCCGTAATGCGCCGACCAAACTGATGAAGAATTTAGGGTATGGTAAGAATTACGAATACTCGCATAGTTATGAGAACAATTTCTCCGCCCAGGAATACCTTCCCAAAGAAATCGCAGGCACCAAATTTTTTGACCCCGGAAAAAACCCAAGAGAAGACGAGCTGCGCAAATTCCTGAAACAACTCTGGAAGGATAAATATGGGTATTGAGAACCCGAGGTGTCACCTCATGAGCCCTGGGCCGGGTTTTGGTGGGGATTAGTCGGGTTTTGTTCGGGGATAAAGCGCTCGGAGCGCTTT
>CAMLGR010000076.1 GCA_946479615.1 uncultured Bacteroidota bacterium
GGCTGGCGCCATTGCTTACACCATCATACTTTTCACCCAGTCCCACTTTTGTATTGCTGGTAACGGTTCCTGAAATAACGCCTACGGGCAATGACCAGAAATCATTAGCTGAAAAGCTTTCGCCGTGCGCAGTAAGCAGGGCATCGTTGACACCGGTTGAATACGTGACATTGTTATAAGTAAAAGCTAAGAGGTTGTGACTGTTATCGGGCTTAACGCTGTTAACAGAGGCCACGCTGCTTTTCCAGTAAGTATTATAATCGGTGATGATTCCTGTTACGGATTGTGAACGGACAGAAACGGAGGTAACAGTCAGCAGCAATGCCAGCGCACTATAGCAAATAACCTTAGTAAAGGATACATTTTTGGCGGAAGGCGAAATAGACAGATCAGGGTACACAGAGTTCATTCGGGTTACGTTTTTTAAGGGTTTGGACTTAGTCAGACAGCAAAAGTATTATGCGTTTCGGGTTTTCCCTAGCTTTTTCGACGGAATTTTACGGATTTCTTTTCGGGGTTTACTTCTAAACGGGAACACGGATTTTTACGATGATTAATCAAATGACATATGTCAAGATGTTTCTATTTTTTGGATAGAAAAGAAGAAAGAAGTTGGAAATGGGATCGTACCGGGATGGGAAAATGAATCATTCAAAGTACCGGCAACTTCGTGGATAAACGGGTTGATGGGAGCAAAAAGGATAGTGAATACCCTGAACCGTTCCGGTTCTTTCTGAATTACATTTGCGGTATGAAAAAAATCGGGCTAATTGGCGGCACTTCCTGGGTATCCACGATCGATTACTATCGCTTTATCAATACTATGGTCAATGAACGCAAAGGTGGAAATGAAGCAGCGAGTATTATTCTTCATTCAGTGAACTATGGTGAGATCGTTACGCTTACACAAAAAGGAGATTGGGATAGCATCAGTAAAATTATTTGTATGGCTGCACAACAGGCCGAACAGGCTGGCGCCGGTTGCCTGCTGCTTTGCGCGAATACGATGCATAAGATCGCTGGTGAAGTGCAATCTGTTATTTCTATCCCGCTTATTCATATTGCGGATGTAACGGCTGATGCGATCCAGGAACGCGGTATCCGTTCGGTTTTACTATTGGGTACGCGTTTTACGATGACCGGGGGATTTTATGAAGAAGCATTGCAAAAGAAAGGAATAAAAATGCTGATACCTGATGAAACGGCTATGGACTTTGTGCATAACAGTATTTACAATGAGTTAGGGAAAAACATATTCCTGCCGGGAACAAAACAGGGATATATCAATATTATCAGTAAATATGCAGGTGCGGGTGCAGGAGGAGTGATCTTTGGTTGTACTGAAATCCCGTTGCTGCTGAAACAGGAAGACAGTGTATTGCCTGTTTTTGATACGACATTTATACATGCAAAGGCGGCGGTTGATTTTGCATTGGCTGGATAACTACACCCGGCAATATTTTACAGAACCAATCCGTGTTGCATAATCTTGCAATGGAACACAGATTGAACGGATAAAAAGGATCGATTCTTTTTTATCCATATTTCATCCGTTTATCCAGTCATTCGTGTTCCATATTATTAACTACAGGTAGAATGGCTTATACTTACCCGTAAAATAAGGAGAAATTAATCCTTCTGCTATTTGTACAGCTTGCTTTATTTTTAGGGAATGAATACATCCACACGCCGTCAATTTATTACAGACACAGGTAAAGCTGCTATGGCAGGAACCGTTATTTTTGCCGGAACAAAACAAGAAATGAAAAATATCTTCATCCACCATGTGTATTTCTGGCTGAAAAACACGGGCAATACCGCCGATCGTGATAAACTGGTAGAAGGGCTTACCAAATTATCAAAAGTAAAAACGATTAAGAACTTCCATATCGGCAAACCTGCTGATACCAACCGCGATGTGATTGAAAGGGGATATGCCGCATCCTGGTGGGTATTATTTGATAATGATGCAGACCAGGCCAGCTACCAGACAGATCCCATTCACCTCAAATTCGTGGAAGACTATTCGCATCTCTGGTCAAAAGTGATCGTGTATGATTCGGTTGATGTGTGAGCGTGTTAGGATTAATTCATAATTCATAATTATGAATTAATATGAAATGTACCATCATAAAATCACCTGACACCGTCTTACTCCTGTATCACCTGTCCGCCGCCGCTTATATCGAATTGTTTGAGTGCCGGATTTCCTTTGTAATAGATACGGGCACCGCCGGAGGCTGCTGCAAAAAATTTATCGACAGGGCTTACCTGTGCTGTAGCACCACCCGATACATCGATGTCTACTTCCGTAGCTGGTAAACCATATGCTTTTAATTTACTTCCACCCGAAATATTACCATACAGGTTTTCAGTGGTGCCTGTTACTGTAAATTGAGAACCCCCGGATAATTCCACATTCATATTGATCCCTGTTCCGTTCATCGTAGCATCGGCAGCACCCGACAGCACAGCGCGGATGACATGATTGGCTCCTTCAAATCCACTGATTATTCCTGAACTGGCTCCTGACAGGTTAATGGTAAGCAGATCGGGTAGCGTTATTACAATAGCGATCTTTGGACGATTCCTCACATAATGATCGTATTTGATCTGTAGTGTACCATTGTTAACTGTTACGCTCATATCATTTACATCGTTCTGGGGTCCTTTGACGACGATCGAAAATGCTTCAGCCCTGGTAATCGTGATCGTGAAAAAATCACCGGCCGATATTTTATTAAAGCCGGCCAGGAGAAATTCTTTTTCAATAGCAGGAGAATCTTTCCAATCGTCTTTTTTACAGGAGAAAGATACAAGAGCAACCAGGGATAAAATTATCCATCCCGCAGCGGTAAGATTTTTTTTCATACATGAATTTGATACCCGCATTATTACAGGCAACTGGTTATCTGGAAGGTTATAAAGAATAAAAATACCGGATACACAGACCGGCGGAAAGCAAACAATGAATGAATTGAGGAAAACGGGTCAGTAACTGTTTTGTCGATTGGTGAAGCTGCAGATTAACCTTAAATTAGATGTCGCCAACTATTTTTAAAACTGCTTATATGCGATCTTTCTTTCTTCTTTTCCTGGTTTTATTGATGGGTACTATGTTTAGCGGATCGGTATTGTTTGCACAGGATTGTACGGTGTCCGATGCAAAACTGAAGGGAACTTATGAAGGCGCATGCGATCATGGTAAAGCCAATGGCAAAGGAAAGGCCACGGGTACTGATACCTATGAAGGTGAGTTCAAAGCCGGCTTGCCCGATGGCGAAGGCGTATATACCTGGAAGAACGGGGATGTATATAAAGGAAAGTTTGTAAAAGGCAAACGCGATGGTCAGGGTACCATGACATATAAAAAAGAGAATGCGGCGGATAGTTTAGTCGCAGGTTTCTGGAAAAAGGATAATTATATAGGAAAATACGAAAAGCCCTACCTGATCCATTACAGCAGCCGCTCGATCACGGAGACAACAGTGAAATATAAAAAAGATGCCTTCAACCAGGTCAACCTGCTTATTATTAATACATCGGGTGGTTCTTCCAGCATGAGTGCAGGTGAAGGTGTAAAATTTACTGTTGACGATATCCAGATGATACATGGCGGTTATGGCCGGTTAATGACCAATTCCGATCATGCCAAAAAAACAGAGATGATTCTTTATAATGTATGGTATCCCGCGCGGATGCGGATAAAGATAGGAACGGAAACCCTGGAACTGGAATTGCTGGAAGAAGGAAGTTATATCGTGAATGTATCCATCAATCAATAAGATCATTCATCTTTCAGCAATACGGTGCTTACCTGTTTGCTCCCTTTGCGGCTTTTAAAATGAAAGATAAAAGTGATGACCAGTCCCAGCAGGCACCCGGCCAATACGGCAATAATTCTTTCCAGTGCCGTATCCCATACATGCGTACCGGGAGGATGTAACATGATGATCACGGCTGCTGCCATTGCTGAACGCACACCTGCTTCCAGGTGTAAAATATAGCAAAGTCCCAATGTCAGTGCAACGGACAAACTCATGATCCACATATTGGCGGGATAGATCAGTAAACATAAAGCGCTGATCCCTGCGCCGAGTACATTGGCTTTGATCCGTGTCATTGCCAGCGGAAGAGCTTCTTTGCTATCGGGAGAAAGCACCAGTATCACCGATATCAGCGCCCAACTGATATCGGTATGGCCGATTATCCGTGCAATCAGGAATACCAGTAAGATGCCGGTTACACATTTGATGGCATAGATGAGCGGAATTTTAATATGCTCGTTCATAGTGCAAAGATAGTTTACAGCCGGCAGCCGGTTGTCTGACTGCGGGCGGCCTGACTACAGACTGGCCGGCTACCAACTTTTCCTTACCTTTGCGCCCACTATGACACAGGAAAAATTACAGGATTTGCGGTCCCGCTTAGCCGGGATAAGGAGGTTTCTTTGACGTCGAGAACCGACGATATAAGATTGAAGAAAACAAGCAGCTTTCGTTAAGTCCCGGTTTCTGGGATGACAACAAAAGGGCAACCGAAATTCTCAAAAACATCAAACTGAACGAGTATTGGGTGAATCTCTATGCAGAGGTAGAAACGGCTATAGAGGATTTTGCCGTGCTCTTCGAGTTCTGGAAAGGCGGTGATGCGACTGAAGAAGAGACCAAAGCTGCTTATGATAAGGCAATGACCCTGGCCGAAGAAGCAGAGTTTAAAGCTACATTGAATGAGCCCGAGGATGAATTGCCGGCCGTATTACAGATCAATTCCGGCGCCGGTGGAACCGAAAGCCAGGACTGGTCAGAAATACTTGCCCGTATGTATCGGATGTATGGGGAAAAGCAAGGCTGGAAAGTAACCGAGCTGGACTGGGTCTATGGCGACGGAGCCGGTATCAAGACAGCCACGCTTCAATTTGACGGTCCTTTTGCCTATGGTTTTTTGAAAGCAGAAAGTGGTGTGCACCGGTTGGTCCGCATTTCACCATTTGATAGTAATGCAAGAAGACATACTTCGTTTGCTTCGATATTTGTGTACCCGCTGGTAGATGATACGATCAATATCGAGATCAAAGAAGCGGATGTGAAGATGGAAACCTCGCGGAGTGGTGGTGCCGGCGGACAGAACGTAAACAAAGTGGAAACAAAAGTTCAGTTGACGCATATTCCCACGGGTATCGTGGTGGTTTGCCAGCAGGACAGATCGCAGTTGGGCAACCGCGAAAGAGCAATGGAAATGCTGCGAAGCCGTTTATATGAACTGGAGTTGCGCAAGCGTAATGAATTGAAAGATGCAGTGAACAGCACCAAGAAAAAGATAGAGTGGGGCAGCCAGATCCGTTCGTATGTGTTCCATCCATATAAAATGATCAAGGATCACCGGACGGATTATGAAACGGGCAATGTGCAGCCGGTAATGGATGGAGAGCTGGATGGATTTATCAAGGCGTATTTGATGAGTGAGAAGGAAAGTGCTGGTTGATCTGGCGATTAGTTGATTTGGTAATTAGTTGATTTGATGATTTGGAAATTCTCCCTGCAAACCATCAGGTATTAAGATAGTTGAGATCTGTAGATTTTATTTCAATTGAAGATTATGCAGGGGAATAAGGAGAAGAATCTGATTGTTGAACTTACATTTGATTTTTTATTGAAGATCATCCGGTATACCGGTTTTTTGGAAAAACAAAGAAGATTTGTTTTAGCCTCTCAATTACTAAAGTCAGGAACCGGTATCGGAGCAAATGTAAGGGAAGCTCAAAATGCAGAGAGCCGGGCAGATTTTATTCATAAAATGAAAATCGCAGCAAAAGAAGCTGATGAGACTGAATACTGGTTGCTTCTTTGTGATCAGTCAGAAGATTATCCTGGTTGCCGGGAATTGTTGGATAGCTGTACTTCGATTATAAAAATCTTATCAAAAATAATTTCATCTTCCAAATCCGGTATCCATTAAAAATGAATCCAATCTCCCAATCACCTCATTTCCAAATCATCAAATCATACTTATGAGTATAGGAACATTTTCTTATCCCTTACCAGCCAACGAACCGGTACTTTCTTATGCACCTGGCAGTCCTGAAAAGAAAAGATTGAAACAGGTATTAACACAACTGAAGAAAGAAGAAATCGATGTGCCTATGTATATCGGCAGTAAAGAAGTAAGAACGAATAAGAAGGTGTTCATGCATCCCCCGCATGAGACGAAACATATACTGGGTTATTTTCATGCCGGTGAACAAAAGCACGTAGAACAGGCAATCGAAGCGGCATTGGCAGCAAAAGAAAGCTGGGCCAATATGAGCTGGGAGAACAGGGCGAATATATTTTTAAAAGCCGCTGATCTCATTGCTACCAAATACCGGCCCTATATGAATGGTACGACCATGCTGGGGCAAAGTAAGAATGCTTTCCAGGCCGAGATCGATGCGGCCTGTGAACTGATCGATTTTCTCCGTTTCAATGTTCATTTCTTAAGCGAGATCTATCAGCAACAACCGGTCAGCAGCCCGGGTATTCACAACAGGATGGAATACCGCCCGCTGGAAGGATTTGTACTGGCGATAACACCTTTTAATTTTACAGCGATCGGAGGTAACCTTCCCACTTCGGCAGCCATGTGTGGTAATGTAGTGGTATGGAAACCCGCAAATACGCAGGTATACTCTGCCCAGATGTTTATGCGTATTCTTAAAGAAGCCGGTCTTCCTGATGGCGTGATCAATCTTATTTACGTGGATGGTCCGACGATCGGTAAAGTCTGTTTCAATCATAAGGATTTTGCTGGCGTTCACTTTACAGGGTCTACCGGTGTATTCAACAATATGTGGGAAACGATCGGTAAGAATATGGCGATGTATAAAACATATCCGCGTATAGTAGGAGAGACAGGTGGTAAAGATTTTGTGGTCGCGCATAAGAGCGCCGATCCTGACGTGGTGGCTACCGCTTTGTTACGGGGTGCATTTGAGTTCCAGGGACAAAAATGTTCTGCCGCTTCCCGTGCTTACATCCCTTCCAACATTGCAGAAGAAGTAAAGAAGAAACTCATAGCCGGAGTAAAGAGTTTCAAAATGGGTACGGTAGAAGACTTTACCAATTTTGTGAATGCAGTGATCGATGAAAAAAGTTTCGACAAGATCAAATCATATATCGATAACGCTAAGAAGGACCCGAAAGCAGAGATATGGGTGGGTGGTAAATGCGATAAGAAAGACGGGTATTTTATTCAGCCGACAGTGATCGAAGTGAAAAATCCGAAGGCAGTTACCATGTGCGAAGAGATATTCGGACCGGTACTCACCGTATATATTTACCCGGCGAATAGTTTTGAAAAGACATTGGAACTGGTAGATACTACTTCTCCTTATGCATTGACAGGTTCGATCATTTCGCAGGATCGGGAGGCGGTAGAGCTGGCGACAAATAAACTGCGTCATGCAGCGGGTAATTTTTATATCAATGATAAACCTACCGGTGCGGTAGTGGGACAGCAACCTTTTGGCGGTGCTCGTGCCAGTGGTACGAATGATAAGGCAGGTTCTATCCTGAATCTTTATCGCTGGTTAAGTGCCAGGACCATTAAAGAGACATTCAATCCTCCGACAGATTATAGTTATCCTTTTTTGCAGGAGAAATAAGTCTGAACCAGGATTTGCAGGATTAACCGGATTTATAGGATCAGAAAAAAAGGAGGATATAAAATAAAGAAGCTGTATAAAGCAGGTAAACTGTTTTATACAGCTTCTTTATTTTATATCCTCTTGACCGGCATACTATTTTGTTTCCCGAAAACCTGATTCATTCCACGAATGCAGGTTCAGACATTCTTTACAATTCACCCTTCTCTTTTTTCAATTCATTCCATTCCTCATTTGGCAGCTTCCCTGCTGAAATTATGTTTGCTTCATAATCAAACAATAACCCGCCTGCATAGCAGGCAATTAAAAACTTATGTATGAAAAAAGTAGTTCTCTCTCTTTTCGCGATCGGAGTATTAACATTGACAGGATTTGCACAGAAAGGAAATAACCAGGTAAGTGCAGGTGCAGAAATTGGTTTACCCGCCGGTGATTTTGCTGACCTGAGTAAAATCGGAGTTGGTCTTACGGTAAAAGGTTTGTATGGCGTGGGTACAGAAGGACAGGTAACATTAACAACCGGGTTGATCAGTTTCGGATATAAGAATGAGATCAAGGATGCATTTGATGCAGACAGGGTGACTTTATCCGTGATCCCTGTATTGGCTGGTTATCGTCATCATTTCGATAATTTCTTTGTAGAGCCACAAATAGGATATGGCATGTATAAAGGGAAAGTAAAGGGCGGTGAATTTGCAAGCAGCAATTCCAACGGTGCATTTACCTGGGCCATTGGCGGCGGTTATCAATACAAGGAATTTGAGGTGGGATTGCGTTATCAGAATGCCAACAGTGATGGTGGTCATATCGGGTTTGCCGGTCTGCGGGTTGCGTACAATTTTGCAGTAGGAGGGAAGTAGGTGTTATATTTTAGATGGTCTATGTGAAACCTATATATCCTATGTGCCTATGTGGTAAAAAAGCTGATTGGCGTAATCTCACCACATAGGCACATAGGATATATAGGTTTCACATAGAGTTCACTTAAAAACTTAAAATCTAACATCTAAAACAACATTTATCCTTGTAAAGAGAACCTTTCTTATTTTTGATCCGGTTTTATTTATAACCCAAACATTATTTATGAAAAAGATCCTCTTTGTTACAGGTTTTATTATTGCAGGTATTATTAGCGCGAATGCGCAAACGGAAAAGGGAACATTATTGTTAGGTGGCGATGTCAGTTTTCAAACATCAGATGGTAATAGTGTATTTCTTGCCAAGCCGGCTATCGGATATTTTGTTGCCCGGAACTTTGCAGTAGGCGGTCAGTTTAATTTATTAGCGGGTGATGGGTATACATCCTGGGCGCTCGGGCCTTTTATACGCGGATATTTTGCCGGTAATGAAAAGGGAAAATTCTATGGACAACTGGGTTTGAATGTGGGTGGTGCTTCAGGTACTGATACAGAAATTGGCTTTGGTATCGGTGCGGGATATGCTATCTTTTTAAACCAGAGTATTGCGATCAATCTTGGATTGGCCTATGATAAAACGGGCGATTCGGAAGGTATTTTCGGCATAGGGGCTGGTTTCCAGATTCATTTTAAAAAATAAGAAGACAATCAACGGTAATTTTTTTGCCCGGATGCGCGGATTTTATCCGTGCATCCGGGCATTTCATTTATAGCATCAGCAGCACATTTTAAGATAGCCGAACAAGTATTCGTTTAATAAAAGGGAGCAGTAGGAATACAATCTCAAAGAATACCTTGCCAGGTTTAAAGAAATAGGGGTAAATCCTTGATTTTATTAAGTTATAATTAAATGTAATATATAGTTGTTCTGGGATTATGGTGTTTGGAGGACATATTTTCTGGCTAGTAATAACGATCAAAACATCGCGTAGTTTTACTGATTTTCAGTTTTTTATAACATCTATGTATTGACAATAATCAAGTTAGCTATTATGTTTGCGGAAGTTTTTTAAATCACTTAACCCATAAAAAAATAACCATTTTATGAAAAAGGTACTTTTAGTATTAGCAATTTCCTGCGTAGGATTCGTTTCAAAAGCACAGGTTAGTTTCGGTGTAAAAGCCGGTGGTAACTTGTACACTTTGACAGGCGATAATGCCGATGACATTCCAGGTTTAAAATCAAGGGTTGCTTATCACCTTGGCGGTTTTGCCAACATTCATGTTTCAGAGATGTTTAGTGTACAGCCCGAATTACTTTATTCTGCACAAGGTGCTAAAGTTGAGATCGGTGATCAAACAGGTCATCTTAACCTGGATTACATCAATATCCCGGTTATGCTCCAGTACAACCATACTTCCGGCTTCTTTGCTGAAGTAGGTCCTGAAGTTGGTTTCCTGATCAGCGCAAAATCGAAAGGCGGTGGTGAAACTGAAGACATTAAAGATTCTTTTAAAGGAATCAACTTTTCTGCTGGCTTAGGTGCAGGTTATATCACCAGCAGCGGATTCGGTTTTGGCGCCCGTTATAATTTCGGTCTTGCTAATATCCTGGATTCAGATGATGGCGACCTGAAGAACTCAGGTTTCAGACTGTCCCTGATCTACAGATTTGGCAGCGGCGGAAGCAAATAATACGCAGATTAAAAAATAGTAAAATGAAAGCCGGATCAGTCCGGCTTTTTTTATGCCCAATCCGGCATTCCGCTGGTAAGACAGCTATTTAACAATATAAACGATCCGCTTTTGAAGAAGGCTAAGGTTGGAAACAGCGGATTTTATGCTTCTGTTTCTATGTGTTTAGTTGTTCGCGCGCTTCGAAGAAAAAAGTTCGTTTGTTATTGATTTATCAGGTAGTGATGATGCTGCCGGTAAGACGGTAAGGTGATAAGCATAATGAAAAAAAATCTTATCATCTTACCGCCTTATCCCTGCAATTACTTTCCAAACCAACTTCTTTTTAAACGCGGCTTCACTATTTTTGTATAAAATCAGGTAGTTTGAAATTAATTCTCTCCGAACAGCAACTGGCGATTACGATCAAGCGGCTCGCGCACCAGATCATGGAAAACAATATAAATCCTGAGAATCTTGTATTGATAGGTTTACAGCCACGAGGTATTTTTCTTTCCGACCAGGTCGTAGCGGCTATTACCAAAGAATTCCCGGGTTCACCGATCAGTTATGGCAAACTGGATATTACTTTCTACCGCGATGATGTCCGGAAGGAACTGCATATTGCCAACCAGACCGATATCCCTTTTTCACTGGAGGGCCGGAAAGTGGTGCTGATCGACGATGTATTGTATACCGGCCGCACGATCCGTGCAGCCTTCGACGCCCTGCTGGCTTTTGGCCGCCCGGAAAAAGTGGAGCTTTGTGTGCTGGTGGACCGCCGTTTCAGCCGCCAGTTCCCCATCCAGCCTGATTATGTGGGCAAAGCGATCGATTCTATCGTGTCCCAGAAAGTAAAGGTGGAATGGGATAAAAAGGAAGTTGTTTTATATTAGTTTTCTATAACTTCGCTTTTTAATGAGCCTTTCTAGCAAACATCTTCTCGGTATCAGAGACCTTACAAAAGAAGATATTTCCCTCATCCTTCAGACAGCCGATCAGTTCAAAGAAGTATTGCAGCGCCCGGTCAAAAAGGTGCCTTCCTTACGTGATATCGTCGTGGTCAATCTTTTCTTTGAAAATTCCACCCGTACCAGGATATCTTTTGAACTGGCAGAAAAACGGTTATCGGCCGACACCGTCAATTTTACCGCCTCTTCTTCATCCGTATCAAAAGGGGAGACCCTTCTCGATACGGTCAATAATATCCTTTCCATGAAAGTGGATATGGTGGTGATGCGGCATAGTGCCAGTGGCGCCCCGCATTTCCTGGCCAAACATATACCTGCTGCGATCATCAACGCCGGCGATGGAGTGAATGAACATCCTACACAGGGATTGCTCGATGCATTTTCCATAAAGGAAAAAACAGGCGGTATCGAAGGACGTAAGGTTGCGATCATCGGCGATATCATGCATAGCCGTGTGGCGCAAAGCAATATTTATTTATTGAAAAAAATGGGAGCAGAAGTAACGGTTTGCGGTCCTCCTACGTTATTACCCAAATATATCCAGCAGGCATTAGGTGTGAATGTCAGCTATAACCTGAAAGAAACGCTGGAATGGTGTGATGTGGCGAATGTATTGCGCATACAACTGGAAAGGCAGAACCAGGTATTATTCTCTTCATTGCGCGAATACAACCTGGCATATGGTATCAGTCGAAAAATGCTGGACAACCTGCACAAAGAGATCGTGATCATGCATCCCGGCCCGATTAACAGGGGCGTGGAACTCGACAGCGATGTGGCCGACAGTAAACAATCCATCATCCTGCAACAGGTAGAAAACGGCGTAGCCATACGGATGGCCGCTTTATATTTGCTGGCTAACCGGAACTAAGATATGCGTGAAGTGCGATGTGCGAATGTTCCGCAGAGAAGAGTGTTTTCAAAATACGAACTGCCGTACATCTAACATCGTACTTCGTACATTATATTATTTAACTTTCAACCTTTAACACCTGATTATGTCCCGCATCTGTCTTTTCCCCGGAACGTTCGATCCTGTTACATTAGGGCACGTTGATATTATCGACAGGGCCATTCCGTTGTTTGATAAGATCATCGTTGGCATTGGTTTGAATGCTTCCAAGGTGCCGATGTTTTCCGCCGAGCAGCGTATGCAATGGATCAACGAGATCTATAAGGATCAGGATAAAGTAGAAGGTGCGGTATATGAAGGATTGACGGTTGAGTTTTGTAAAGTCATCCAGGCAAAATATATTTTACGCGGTATCCGTTATGTAAGTGATTTTGAATACGAGAAAACAATTGCAGATGCGAACCGCACACTGGATAAATCCATTGAAACGATTTTCCTGACCGGCGAACCCAAGTATACATCGGTGGCTTCCACCATTGTGAGGGATATTATCCGCAATGGCGGAGATGCCACGCTCTTTCTGCCGGAAGTTGTTCATCAATCACTTTCAAAAAAATAAGACATGCCTGTTATCTGGTTTGATAAAGAACTTACGCTTGATAAATTATCGCCATTGGGAGAGAATACAATGGCCGAACATATCGGTATTGAATGGGTGGAACTGGGAGAGGATTTCCTGAAAGCAAAAATGCCTGTCGATAACCGCACACGTCAACCGTATGGATTATTACATGGCGGCGCTTCCTGCGTGTTGTCCGAAACGATCGGCAGCGTTGCTTCTGCGATGGTAGTGGATCATTCCAAATTTGTTTGTGTAGGATTGGAAATAAATGCCAACCATGTACGCAGCGCCCGTGATGGTTATGTTACAGGGATTGCTACACCTTTGCATTTGGGAAGCAATACCCATGTATGGGATGTGAAAATTTATGATGAGATCAACAAACTGGTTTGTATCAGCCGCCTTACAGTTGCAGTGATTCCGAGGAAGGAGGAGTACAGGCCGTCGAGTTTGTGAGTGCATTCATAATTTATAATTCATAATTATGAATTATAAATTATGAATTTTCCTCCAACACATCTTTCACCGATGGAAAAGTAGTAGCAAGATATTTTTCAATATCCTTACCGGCTACCCATTTTACTTCGTGAATATCTTCGGCTGCCTGGGGAACAAGTATTTGCTCACCCTGAACTTTCATGGTATACCAATGCGATTCTTTTAAAATGAATTTAGTTCCTTCATGGTAGGTGTGATAGGTGATCAGCAAGGGAGCTTCCAGTGTTACCTGTTGCAACCCGGTTTCTTCTTCCACTTCACGTACTGCACATTCTTCCAGGGTTTCGCCTTTATCAAGTTTTCCTTTGGGAAGATCCCAGGAGCCGCGGCGAAAGATCAGCAGGACCTGGTTCTGATCATTTCTTACCAGGCCACCGGCCGCTTTTACCAGGGTGAATTTTTTAAAGAATGCTTTCTGCAGTTCAGCAAGATCGGTATGAAGAAAAACACCTGCATGCACCTTTGGCAATTGCATTTCATGGATCATTGATTTGACCGTATGAGGGTTCAGCTCATCAATGAAAATGGCATCATCGTGATGAACATATGGTTCAATTTTTTCATCTATACTATTACACAGGAAAAGAGGTTTTTGATCGAAATAAATTTTAATAAACATAAGAAAATAGTTATGTTTGAATGATTATCTGATTAGTATTACCACCAAAAACCGGTTTGCCAATATCTTGGAATATGACAAACGCTAAAGTTATCGCCGAAAAATTCTTGCAGGTCGAAGCAGTAAAGTTAAATGTAAAAGAGCCTTATACATGGGCCAGTGGTTGGAAAAGTCCTATTTATTGTGACAGCCGTCGCATTCTTTCTTTCCCTTATGTCAGGGATTATTTCAAGTCTGAACTTTGTAATATCATTTTTGAAAAGTTTCCCCATGCCGAACTGATTGCCGGTGTGGCTACTGCAGGTATTGCCTGGGGTGGCATGGCTGCCGACCAGTTGAAACTTCCTTATGTATATGTAAGACCCAAACCCAAAGAGCATGGCCTGGGCAACCAGGTAGAAGGCTTTTTCCAAAAGGGCCAGAAAGTAGTTGTGATAGAAGACCTGGTATCAACCGGTGCGAGCAGTTTGCTGGTAGTGGAAGTATTACGGAAAAGCGGTCTCGATGTAGTGGGCCTGGTATCTATTTTCTCCTATAATTTTCCTGTAGCTGCCGCTGCTTTTGCGGGAGCCGGTGTTCCTTATTTTGCCCTGACCGATTACCCTTCACTCATAGAAGTAGCCAGGGAAAAAGGAACTGTCAGTGAAGCCGAACAGGATATTTTGTTAAAATGGCGCGATGATCCTGCCAATTGGAAAGGAGTTTTGTAATTTGGCTGTAAATCTTACCGGATGAAACATCTCCTGCTCGCATTTCTCGCTGTTGTTTGTATCAGCAGCGCTTCGTTTTCCCAGACAAAAGCATTGCAGACGGCTAAAATCAAAACGCCAAACGCGTTATGTGAAGCCTGTAAAACAAGAATTGAAACTTATCTCAAGAGATATGATGGTGTGATCTCAATCAATGTGAATTACCGCAAAGGAGAAACCACTGTCAAATACCTGAGTGACCGCACGAATATCGAAGAAATAAAAACAGCGATTGCCAATATCGGGTATGATGCAGATGATGTAACGGCTAATCCCGAATCGTATAAACGATTACCGATCACCTGTAAAAAAGCGGAAGATGGTGGCGGGCATCCCAAACCTAAACCCGCTCCTGCAGAGCCTGCTCAATAATTACTCTTCCCCTGTTTCCTGAAAAAGCCTGGCGAGGTTTTGATGGCCGGCGTATTTGAGAGGGAATGTTTTATAGAATCCTTTTCTTCCTGCTTTGGCGGTACCCGATACGCGCACAAAAGCTTCTTCGCTGTTGAAAAGCGAGATGGCATTCTTCAATAAAAACTTCATATCGACACCGAGTTTAACCGGTACGATAAAATCGCTGCTGGCAGGCACGGTGATCGATGAATCGACCCTGAAGTGCCCGAGATAAGTGCTATCGATCCAGGCATCCCCTTCGGCCTGTTTTAATTTTGCTTTGAAATGATTCGGGTTGAAATATTTCATGTGCAGTACCACGGTGGATTGGCCCAACCCGAGTTTTCCCATTTTTACTTTATCAATTCCCTTCAGTTCGGGCTCCTTTATATCGTGGCAGGAAGCCAATATGAAAACCAGGAAGAAGGCGGTCAAAAGTTGTTTCATGGAAGTGAAAATAAGTCATGCGACCCTCTTTACGGGCAGTAGTATGTTAAATTACGGGAGGTCTTTCCCATAGCTGGTTAACTACTGGTAAATTGACACGGTTTTTGAAGCATAAAAGGCTGGTTTTTTCGTTATTTACAGATGAAATCCTTTGTTATGCGCCTTATTCCTGTTATGTTATTATTTATCTCCTTTTCTGCTACGGCCCAGTGGAAAAGTTTTATCATCAGTGTACGGGGTGACACCCTGAACCGCGTGGATGCCAAAGACAGGAAACAGGGCCCCTGGGTGCTTCATGCCGATGCTTTACGCGGAGAAGAGGGGTATGATGAGCAGGGCTATTTTATCGATGATAAGAAAGATGGCGTATGGGTACGATTCAGCCTTACAGGCGATAAGATCGCAGCAGAGACCTATCGCTGGGGCAGCCTGGATGGCAAAGCGCAATATTTTACCCGCACTGGTGGATTGATCCGTGAAGAGAACTGGAGAGCCGTTGATCCCAGCAAAACAATGGATACGGTTGATGTATTTGATGTAACCGATCCGAATAAAGTGGTGGACAGAGTAGTGGTCAAACTCGAAGGACAAACCTATAAACACGGCACCTGGAAATATTATGATCCAGAATGGGGCACTGTTACCAAAACAGAAGAATACTTTTTAGGTAAATTAAAAACGCCCGATGAGGATGAGCTCAAACCCCTCGATACAAAAGCCAAGACCGCACAAAAGCCCAAGGAGGTAATGGATTTTGAAAAAAAGAATGCCGGTAAGAAGAAAGTGCGGACACGCGATGGAAATACCGGGTATTAATTATCGCCACTGGCTTTAAAATAGTTACTGAAAAACAATAGCTGGAATTTGACGGCATTGGCCCAATAGTTCCAGCCATATTTACCCGGACATTCCGTATAATCATATTGAATCGGATGCATCGTGTTTCTTATATCTTTCTATCAGGTTCATAAAAGATTGCTCTTTCTCGTCCCATCGGGACGCCTGGTAATAGAACAAATTTGGTCGTAGATGATGTTTACCCGGTGTACCTACGGCACACATCTTATTGATTGAATGTTTCTACCAATCCGTCGTCCCTACGGGACGAAGAAGTTTATAGAGAGTAAATCTGTCATGCTTATTTTATAAGTGCCGGGTGTTAAATTTAGTGTCAAATGAGTTTCATATAAAAGAATGTTCTTTCTCGTCCCATCGGGACGAGTGATTGGTAGCTCCGGATATGATGAATGGTTTGCGTCCCCTCGGGACGCCTGGTAAATTAAATAAATAGAGTTGTATAAATGATGTTTTACCCGCCACTCATACTATCACAGAGAAAACGTAGAGTATCACAGAGTTTGCTCTAAACAGAAAAACACTCCATAAAGGAGTGCTTTTCATAGTATAGTATGTCTCAGGTTATTAAAAACCTTTCTTCTCGTTCGATTTTTCCATCGGGCTTATATTCTGGCTTTGCCCGCGTGTAGCGCCCTGTTTTTGTTTGAATACTTCAAACCTTGTTGGCGCAGGCATGGTACCCCAGCTATTATTACTTTCATTGATGTCCGCCGTCTCCCGCATCGGATCAAGTTTGATCGAAACAACTTCTTTGTCTTTCATAAAGAATTTGGTCACCTTCGATTCATTCAGTCTCCATACCTGAGCAGGGATGCGATCGACTTCTTTGCTTCCATCTTTAAATGTCCATTCCACGATCACCGGCATGACCAATCCCCCTTTATTGCCAAAACTTACTTCATAAAAATATTTACTGCTGTAGTTGCTTTTTTGTGCAGGGTTCAGGGATTCCAGGTTGGATGGTTTGACGTCGGCATAGCTGCCGGAATCATATGGTTCGATACCGCGATCATACCGCCAGTAGAAATCACGGGTGGCCGTATCGGCATCTGTTGCAAATTGTATGTTCTTATCGTTGCGGTTGCGCACTTTGGAGATATCGTCAAAGTTATTCAATGCCGGTTTGGCAAGTTTGGTGGTATATGCACTATCCGGCGGAGGTGTGCCATCCACATTGGCCCTCGCAAATTTCACCGAATCGATAGAGATATCACAGGCATCTGTACTGTAAAACCAACCTCTCCAGAACCAATCCAGGTCTTCACCACTGGCATCTTCCATGGTGCGGAACAGGTCGGCCGGTGTAGGATGTTTGAAGGCCCAGCGACGTGCATATTCGCGGAACGCATAGTCAAAAAGTTCGCGTCCCATAATCGTTTCACGAAGGATATTCAAACCGGTGGCAGGTTTTGAATACGCATTTGGTCCAAAGCCAATGATATTTTCCGAATTGGACATGATCGGCTCCAATTGATTTTTGGGCAGTTTCATGTAATCCACGATTGTCCAGGCTGGCCCGCGGCGCGTAGGAAATTTATTGTCCCATAATTCTTCAGTGAGATATTCCACAAATGTATTCAACCCTTCATCCATCCAGCTCCATTGACGTTCATCGCTGTTAACGATCATCGGGAAAAAATTATGTCCCACTTCATGGATCACCACACCCAGCATTCCGTTCTTCGTGCTTTCGCTATAGGTTCCATCTTCACGTGTTCTTCCATAGTTGAAACAGATCATCGGGTATTCCATGCCGTTCGATGCCTCTACGCTTTGTGCAACAGGATAGGGATAAGGGATCGTGAATTTCGAATACGTTTTAATCGTATGCGCTACCGCTTTCGTGGAATATTTTCTATACAGGCCATAGGCTTCTTTGCTGTAATAGCTCATGCACATGATCTTCTTGCCTTCTACATTGGCAGGCATGGCATCCATTACAAATTTGCGGGAAGAGCCCCAGGCAAAGTCACGTACATTATCTGCTTTGAATATCCATGTTTTTGTTTTCGTGCTTTTATGTTTCTCTGCTTCTTTGGCCTCATTCAATGTGACTACTTCTACAACATCTTTGGCATTCCTTGCTTGTTGTAAACGGTTGTACTGAGCAGGGGTCAATACTTCCTGGTAATTCTGGCATTCACCCGTAGCACCGATCACGTGATCGGCAGGCACTGTCAGTTGCACTTTATAATTCCCGAATGTCAATGCAAATTCACCACGGCCGGTAAACTGGTGATTTTGCCAGCCCTGGAAATCGCTATACACACAAAGACGGGGAAACCATTGCGACATGGTAAATTCATAGTTGCCATCTCCCGGGAAAAATTCATAGCCGCCACGTCCGCCTTTCGACAGGCGATCTGATATTTTATAATTCCAGTCAGCACGAAAAGTAAACCGCTGACCGGGTTTCAAGGCGGCTGGTAATTCGATCCGCATCATGGTTTTATTGATAGTATAGTTCAGTGACTTGCCGGTTGCATCAACGAGCTTAGTGATCATTTCACCATAGCCGTTATCCGTTTTGGCTTCTTCCATTTTCTCCAACGCCACATCATTTGTTTGTGCAGGCATATTGCTGCTGCTTTGATAATTGGCATTATTGACGGAGCTATGCTGGTTCTCATCCAACTGCAACCAGAGATAGGTAAGTACATCGGGAGAATTATTAAAATAAGTGACCGTTTCCGTTCCGGTCAATACCAGGTTTTTTTCATCCAATGTGCATTTGATATCGTAGTCGGCGCGTTGTTGCCAGTATTTGGGTCCGGGTGCACCGCTGGCCGTACGGTATTCATTGGGAGTAGGTAAGATGGTACCGAGTTGTTCAAACTTGTTCCCATGATTACTTCCGGGGTTGTTTTGGATGTTTTGTGCAGTGAGCAGGCCGCCAATACAACATTGCAGGCCGGTGATTAGCAGGATTTTTTTCATGTTGTGATTTTATGATTCAATCGTCCCGTGTGGCGGGACAAAGCTTAGATCCGATAGAATAAGACGACACTACCACGGAATTCTTTCGAGTGTCATTTTCAATGCCAGGCTGAATACGGCCGCTGACAGGAAGATCACCCATTCGCGTCGGTTGACCTTCCACACATTTACAAAAAGATAAGCCAGCAGCAACAGGATAATGACAACAAATATCTGCCCGGCTTCCAGGCCCACATTAAACCCAAACAGGCTCCATCCCAGGCTTTGATCCTTTGCCATAAAGAAACGAATCGCATTGGCAAAGCCCATTCCATGCACCAGTCCGAAGAAAAGTGCTAAAAAATAATTGATGCGGATAGACCGGCTTGTGAATTTTTCCTGGAAAAGGTTGGAGATGGCGGTAATGACAATAGTAACAGGGATTAAAAATTCCACCCAGTTGGCGGAAAAGCGAACGATATCCAGCACACTTAGTATCAGTGTCAGTGAATGACCAATGGTAAAAGCAGTGACCAGTACCAGCACCTGTTTCCAGTCTTTTAACAGGTAAATAGCTGCCAGGGCAGCAATGAATAACTGGTGATCCAGTGCATCTTTGCTAATAATGTGTTCCCAGCCAAGTGTGAAGTAAAATCCGAAGTCTCCCATGTTTTTATATCCTGTGGACCAACCGGGGCCGTATTTTTAACGTCCTCGCATAACAGCGTATCAAAATAAACCAGAGTTTTGTAACGAAAAAAAATATTCTGTTCAATGGCAGCATGGCTCAATAAATGGTTATTGGTTGCGGTAATTCCCTTATATGTTCTTACGGGTAAAAATGAGCAGGCGGTTGCTCCTCAACAGCCAACCAGTTTATTTCATCCTTTTCATGTGAGTGTGATCGAGATCGATCATAATGCGGCTGAAAGATCACTAGAGATCAGTTGCAAGATATTTACCGATGATTTTGAAAATGTACTGGCAAAGAATTATAAGGCAAAAGTGGATTTGATCAACCCCCCGGTAAGGGCTGCCATGGATTCGCTGGTGAAAAAGTATATCAGTACTCATTTATCTGTTATGGCAGATGGTAAATTACTGGCGCCGGTATATGTGGGATTTGAACATGACAATGATGCGGTGTATGGGTATTTTGAAGCGGATAATATTCCGTCGGTTAAAAAGATAGCGATCAGGAGTAATGTGATGTATGATTTTTTTACTGACCAGATCAATCTTGTGCATGTCATTGTTGGAGGAAATAGAAAAAGTACGAAACTTGAATACCCGGTCAACGATGCTGTCATAATTTTCTAATCTCTGTGGCCCTCTGCGTATAACTCCAGGAGTAAAGTTTCTGGTTAAAGCATTTGTGAGAATTGCTCATGAATAGAAACCCGCCTACAAGAATTATACGCAGAGGGCCACGGAGGAGACACAGAGAACCGCAGAGATTAAGAGAGCCGCGGAGAGAGTTTACTCTTCCATTTCTTCTCTTAATTCGGGGCTGATCTTCACCAATACTTTATCGATCCGGTGACTATCCATATCGACGATCTCGAACTGGAAGCCTTTCCAGTCAAATTTTTCACCGGCTTTGGGAATGTGTTCGAGTTCATGAAGGATAAATCCGGCAAAGGTGTCGAAATTGTGTTCGCCTTCATTCATCCATTCTGTTTTTTCAAATCTTGTCAGGAAATCATAGAAAGGGATCTGTGCATCCACGAGGAAAGAACCATCTTCCCGTTCGGTGATCTCATAATCGACGATATCCGCCTGTGGCAGATCACCTACGATGGCTTCCAGGATATCATTAAGCGTAATTAGCCCGAGGATCGTACCATATTCATCAACTATAAAGCAGGAGTGTATCTGCGACTGTTTGAATTTTTCCAGCACCTGGTAGGGAGAATTATTTTCAGGAATAAACAAGGCGGGCTGCATAATGTCCTTGAACAGCCGGTGATCAGGATTTACATAAAGGTCTTTTATTGATACAACCCCTTTTATGTTATCGACCTCTCCGTCGCAGATCGGGTAGACCGAATGCGGTTCCTGCAATATTTTTTCTTTGATCTTATCTTCATTATCATCGAGGTTGAACCAGATAATATCGCTGCGGTGTGTCATCAGCGAAGTGATATTGCGATCGCCCAGGTGAAATACACGTTCTATGATCTCCTGTTCGGCTTCATCGATGGTGCCGGCTTCGGTGCCTTCGGTGATCAGGGTCTTGATCTCTTCTTCCGTAACTGCATCGTCCTTTAATCGTTTAATATTGAAAATCTTGAAGAAGAGATTACTTACCTTATTCAATACCCACACAATAGGATGGGTGAACCGGGCAAAGAAATTCATGGGAGAAGCGGCCAGCTTGGCGATCTTTTCGGCGCGCAGTAACCCGATCCGTTTGGGGATCAATTCACCAAAAATGATGGAAAGAAAAGTAACCAGTATAACGATCAGGGTAGTAGCGATGGTATTGGAATAGGGGGCCAGTACTTCGATTTTGGCGATAGAGGGTTGCAGCAGTTTGCTGAACCGTTCGCCCGAGTAGACACCCGTTAAAATGGCGATCAGAGTAATGCCGATCTGTGCGGCGGACAGAAAGATTTCGGGGTTTTGCGAAAGTTCGAGTGCGCGCCGGGCGCTTTCATCGCCTTTCTCAGCCTGGCTCTCCAGCTTTGATTTGCGGGCAGACACCAGCGCTATTTCCGACATTGTAAATAAACCGTTCAACAGAATAAGAAAGCCCAGAATAAATATTTCCATCAGGAAGACAGGGTTGGTTGGTTACCGAAGATAGCGATTCCGTAGCGGTTATTGAATAATCGCCCCGTGAGTGTGCCGGTAGTCAATCCCAGCAATGATCCTGCCAACACATCGAGCGGGTAATGTACGCCTACATACACCTGGGCATAGCCAACGATGGCGGCCCATAAAAAGCCCAGCGCCACCCATTTCCCGAGCGTCTGCCGCATTGTGATATAGAAAAAGGCGGCTATCGCGAAATGATTGGCGGCATGATTGGATATAAAACTGAAGCCATAGGAGCAATAATCGACCAGCAAGCGCACATGGAAGAAAAACCCGGGATCGTTGCAGGGGCGGATGCGGTGAACAGTATGTTTAAATAAATAAGTGCCGGTCATATCGGTCAGGGCAATGGTAGCAACGAAGAATAAGCACCACCAGGCGCCTTTGGCCCGGAAATTAAGCAGCATGAACACGATCAGGAAGAGGTATACCGGTGACCAGTGCAGGGCATTCCGCATCCAGGGCATCATCGCATCGAACCAGGAATTAGTCCAATCGCTGTTTAATTTTATAAACAATGACTGATCCCAGTGTTCAAGTCTTTGCCAGAAGGTCGTTTGCAGGAATAACATCTT
>CAMLGR010000077.1 GCA_946479615.1 uncultured Bacteroidota bacterium
CGTTTGTTCATTGTAGAATCGTTTAGCCCTGTACGTTATCCCAAAAAATATCTTTTAAGCTGGCCCAGTGGAAAATAAAGAGGATGTTGAAAAAAGGAAAAACAGTCGACCTGTTATCCATGACAAAAAAAGGAGTAGATACATCCGACTTTAATATTGTCGGTTTCCTGCTTGGATTTTTCCTCAGCATCATTGGTGTATTGATCGCTTACCTGATCAATGATGAAGAAGTGATCAAATGGGCCTGGCTCGGAGCCGCACTGTCGCTGATCATCTGGCTGTTGGCGGTTCTGCTATAAAAAGTCACACGGTTTAGTAGAGGTTCATACAAAATCTGAAGGCTGTCTCTTGTTTGTAAAAACAGAGGCAGCCTTTGCTTTAGGGCAGGGTAGTCCGGTCATGGTAAGGGTTTTGGCCGGGTCTTGTACGTAGATAAAGTGCTCCGAGCGCTTTATCTACGTACAAGACCCGAATAAATCCTCATTAAAACCTGGCCCAGGGCTCAGGAGGTGACACCTCGTACCCGGGTACAACAAAAAGGCCGCCTCTTTGCGGAGGCGGCCTTTTTTATATCGGTCAGATCATTTTTACATAATATCCATAGCTTTCACGAAAGCGGTAGTTTGAAATGGAAGGATCAAGGTCAGCCAGGGCCAATGCGTATAAATAGCGATCAATAAAGCTGCGGTTGCGGCCAGGAAAACCAGCCACCAGATACCCCTGTATTTTTTTGTATGCTCCATGTGTTTCAAAAGTTTGAGCAAAAGTAAGGACGGCCGGGTAAATGTCAAAATCCTATGTGTGTATTCCTATGTGCCTTATATTTCTATGTGGTAAATAAACTGGCTAGCGTAGTATCACCACATAGAAACATAAGACACGTAGAAATGCACACATAGATCACGGTACTATTTTTTGCCTCCTTCTAACATTTCCTCTTTTTTGATAATTCTTTGAAATAAAAATGCGAACCTTGCATGTTTTCTTTACATTCGCAGTTATTGTGTATTTGCGACACAACGTTATATGGAGCTAAAGACAGAACCAACGATTTTGATCAAGCTGCAATTTTTCATTCGTTTTCATACCCGGTACGGAGAGAGCCTGTGGCTGACCGGCCATACGGAAGAAGCAGGAATGGACGATCCGGCCCAGGCATTACCCATGGAATACCTGAACGACCAGTTCTGGCATATCAGCCTTGATATGCCCAAAAAACAGCTTCAGAAAGGTCAATTCAGCTATAAATATTTCTATAAAACAAAAGAAGGCGATATCCAGTCCGAATGGGGTCAGCGGACTATTACCGATATCCGTAAAAACGCTGAAGAAATACAACTGCTTGATACCTGGAACCATGCCGGGGAATACGAAAATGCCTTTTTTACTGCTCCGTTTAATAATATACTTCTCAGCCCCAATCATCCCTCGCGGAAGAGCAAGCCCCCCAAATTTTATACCCATGTTTTTAAGGTAAAGGCACCCTTGCTGAAAAAACATGAAGTAGTCTGCATTCTGGGAGGAAATGATGCCTTCTCACATTGGGATGAAACCAACCCTGTCTGTCTTTCCAAAGAAGGCGACTGGTGGTCGGCCTATGTTGATCTTACAGGTAGCCCATCACCCATTGCCTATAAATATGGCGTTTTTAATACCAGGGAAAAGACGTTCGTTGGTTTCGAAACCGGCGACAACCGTTTGCTGCATACCGATGGTCCGGCCAAACAGGTGAGCATTCTTCACGATGGATTCATTCATCTTCCCAATAATACCTGGAAAGGTGCAGGCATCGCTATTCCCGTATTCAGCCTGCGCAGCAAGAAAAGTTTTGGTGTTGGCGAGTTTACCGATATTAAATTACTCGTTGACTGGGCCCGGGAAACCGGTCTGAAACTGATACAACTGCTCCCGATCAATGATACGATAGCCACGAATACCTGGCTGGATTCTTATCCCTATGCCGCTATTTCGGCATTTGCCCTGCACCCGATCTATATCAACCTGGCACAGGTAGCTGGTAAAAAACAGGCTGACAAGATCAATGCACTTAAGAAAAAACAAAAACAGCTCAACGATTTCCCGGTAGTAGAATACGAAGAAGTAGTAAAGTTCAAGCTGGCCATGATGAAAGAACTTTATGAGGTCATGAGTAAAGAATGTTTTGAATCGGAAGAATATCAATCTTTCTTCGAAGGAAATAAGCACTGGTTGCAACCCTATGCCGTTTTCTGTTATTTCCGTGATAAATACAATACGATCGATTCGCAGAAATGGCAGACCAATAAAGTATATAATAAGGAAGAGATCGATAAACTATTGTCTTCCCGTTCAGTTGCTGTAAAAGAAATTTCTTTTCACTACTTCGTTCAATACCATTTGCATGATCAGTTAAAAGATGCTGCCGATTATGCGCATAAAAAAGGAATTGTACTAAAAGGTGATATTGCTATCGGCGTTTATCGCTATGGCTGTGATGCCTGGCTTTCTCCTGAACTATACAATATGGGTGAACAGGCGGGTGCACCGCCGGATGGGTTTACACCGATCGGTCAGAACTGGGGTTTCCCTACCTACAACTGGAAACGGATGCAGGAGGATAATTTCAGCTGGTGGCAACAGCGTTTTGAGCAAATGAGTTATTACTTCGATGCTTTCCGTATCGATCATATACTCGGGTTCTTCCGCATCTGGAGCATTCCTGCTCATGCCGTACAGGGTATCATGGGTCATTTTGTTCCCTGTATACCGGTTCATTTTGTTGAGTTTGGTGAAAATGGAATCTGGTTCGATGAACAGCGTTATTGCAAACCCTTTATCAATGATGATGTATTGCACGAGGTATTTGGTAACCTGGCAGAAAGAGTAAAGACTGAATTTTTAGTAAATAATACCGTTGGTGGATATGATCTCCGCCCTGAGTTTGATACACAGCGTAAAGCAGAGGCCTATTACTTTGACAAACTCGAAGAAAATGCCGAAAATCAACGCATTTTATTTGGGTTGTACGACCTGATCGCCAATGTGATCTTCTTTAAACAGGAAGGATCGAAAGGACAGGAATTTCATTTCCGTATTGCTATGGAAAATACCTTGTCCTTCAAATACCTGATCCCGCATGTGCAGGAAAAGCTGAAAGCTTTATACATAAATTATTTCTATCGCCGGCAGGATGATTTCTGGAAAAAAGAGGCCCTTCATAAACTTCCTTATCTCAAAGCCGCAACGAATATGCTGATCTGTGGAGAGGATCTGGGAATGGTGCCGCATTGTGTGCCGGAAGTGATGAACCAGTTGGGTATTCTTAGCCTGGAAATTCAACGGATGCCAAAAGATCCTGCTAAAGAATTCTTTCATCCTAATGACGCCCCTTATTTATCAGTAATTACCCCGTCAACACATGACATGAGTACTGTCCGCGGCTGGTGGGAAGAGAACCGTGAACGCACCCAGCATTTCTATAATAACATATTAGGGCAATGGGGTGATGCCCCGTATTTCTGTGAATCATGGATCAACCGCGCCATTGTATTACAACATTTGTATTCGCCTGCTATGTGGAGTATCTTCCAGTTGCAGGATATCCTGGGCATGAGCGAAACGCTGCGCCGGGAAAACCCACATGATGAAAGGATCAACGATCCCGCCAATCCAAAAAACTACTGGCGCTACCGGATGCATATCACACTCGAAGACCTGATCAAACAGAATGATTTTAACAATGAATTCAGGGATTATGTGGCAAACAGCGGGAGATAATTAAAAATCAAAAGCAAAATCAATATTGTAAAGCTGCCGCAGTAGAAAGGGGTTTAATTTTTAATTTTGACTTTCTAATTTTAAATCTTGCATTTTGAAGTGTTCCTATTCTTCCTATAATCTTAAATTCCGTCATCCATTCACTATTTCCAAAGGAACAAAAACACATCAGCCAACACTGGTAGTGGAACTGGAACAGTTTGGTGTGAAAGGCCATGGAGAAGCGCCTGCTATTTCTTACTATAATATTCCCGTTGAAAAAATGATCGAAGACCTGGAGCGGAAAAAGATGTTCGTGGAGAAATTCGCTTTTACCACACCCGATCGCTACTGGCATTATTTGCATCATTTACTACCCCAGAATCCTTTCCTTGTTTGTGCGCTCGATATGGCCGCCTGGGATCTGTATGGTAAACTGAAAAACAAACCGCTCTATCAGTTGTGGGATGGTGATACTTCAAAAAATCCGCTGACAGATTATACCATCGGGATCGACAGTGAAGAAAAAATGATCGCCAAGCTGCAGGAAAAACCATGGCCAATCTATAAAGTGAAAGTGGGTACCGCCAATGATATCGCTATTGTAAAAGCGTTGCGTAAACATACCAATGCACGGTTACGTGTGGATGCCAATGCGGCCTGGGATCTCGATACCGCACTGCAATTAATACCGGCTTTAAAAGACCTGGACGTGGAATTTATCGAGCAGCCACTGGCAAAAGATAATTGGGAAGGAATGAAGGAATTATTTAAAAAATCATCTCTTCCTTTATTTGCGGATGAAGCCTGTGTAGCAGAGCAGGATGTAGAAAAATGTAAGGATCATTTTCACGGCATCAATATAAAACTTACCAAATGCAGCGGCATCACACCAGCCTTGCGCATGATAAAAAAGGCAAGGGAATACGGTCTGCAGGTAATGGTAGGTTGCATGAACGAATCCACGATCGGGTCGGCGGCGATCGCTCATTTATTACCGTTTATCGATCATGCTGATATGGATGGACCTTTGCTGCTGGAGGAAGATGTGGCTACGGGTATTGGTTACGATTTTGGCAAGGTTATTTATTCCAATGCTCCTGGTTTGGGAGTAGAGTATAAAGGATTGTTCGGGAAGAATGCATAATGATAGGATTTTCTTATGGCAGGAATGTAATGCAATAGAACACGGATAGAAGTGGATGAACGGATTAAAAATGATTTTTGTGCTTTATGCATATATCCCCTTTATATCCGTTCATCCACTTTTATCCGTGTTCCATTCTTCGTCCTTCCTTATCACCTCAAAACATATTGTCTCCGGGTCCTTCTATTTACGAAAAATGTATAATGATAGGATTTTCTTATAGCAGGAGTGTAATGCAATAGGACACGGCCAGAAGTGGATGAACGGATTAAAAATGATTTTTGTGTTTTATGCATATATCCCCTTTATATCCGTTCATCCACTTCTGGCCGTGTTCTATTCTTCATCCTTATCGGCACTTCGAAACATATTGCCTGCGAATACTTCTTTTTTTCTCCACAGGTTGAGGGGATAATTTTAGCATTATTATGATTTTGTCTACTATAAGCGGCCTCAATTTTGTATAGGGGAGAGTGATCAACCCCAATTTATGAGCAAACTTGCAGTGTTCTTCTGCCTGCTGTTATTCACTGTAACGGCATCAGCGCAGCGTTTTCATATAGGTGTTTTTGGAGGATTATCAGCCTATAACGGTGATCTCACCGAAAAGATATTCCCTAAAAAAGTGACCAATGCCGCTATCGGTATTACCGGGAATTACGAGTTGACCGATAACCTGGTGCTCCGGGCCGGTTATACCTACAGTGTAGTCGGGGGCGCCGACAGGTACAGCACTAATCCCGGTCGTGTACTCCGCAATCTTTCTTTCGAGACATCCATCTCCGAGTTCAGTCTTGTTGCTGAATATTATCTTCTGAATCTTTATGATAACAGGTTCACGCCTTATGTATTTGGCGGACTGGCGCTTTATCATTTCAATCCATACGCCTACGACGGCGCCAGCAATCAAAAGATCTATCTCAAGCCTTTAAGTACCGAAGGGCAGGGAATTCCCGGTTACCAGGTGCAACCTTATTCACTGACACAATTTGCCATTCCTTTTGGCGGCGGGGTAAAATATGCATTGACCAGTAATATTCATATCGGACTGGAAGCCGGTATCCGTAAACTATTTACTGATTACCTCGATGATGTGAGTGGTAATTATGCCGATCCGAACGACCTTCTGGCAGCACACGGGCAACAGGCAGTCGATCTTTCTTACCGGGGTGATGAAGTAGCCGGTGGCGATCCTACCTACCCGTTAAAAGGAGTGCAAAGAGGCGGCAAATACAAGGATTTCTATTATTTCACCGGGTTACATATCACGTATCGTCTTGGTAATGGCTATGAACGTGGGTTATTTGGTCGTGGCCGCAATAAAACCGGCTGTCCTGCCAATGTATATTAATCCTCCGTGGGCCGCGGAGTTTTATCTTTCTTGATGGACTGAACATTCACAGTCATGCTGTGTTGTACCTTTGCGTAATTTATTGAAAGCATGGCGTATAAAAATCAGCAACAATTCATCAATGCACTGGAGAAAGAAGGCGAATTACTCCGTATCAAAACCTATGTCAATCCCAAACTCGAAATAGCCGAGATCACTGACCGGATGAGCAAACAGCCCGGTGGCGGCAAGGCCTTGCTTTTTGAAAATACAGGCTATGATTTCCCGGTGCTGATGAATGCTTATGGCAGTGAAAAAAGAATGTGTATGGCACTGGGTGTATCACATCTCGATGATACGGCCAGGGAGATTGAAAGGCTTTTTAAATTGCTGGCTTCTCCAAAAGAAAGTATCATCGATAAATTAAAACTCCTTCCCAAACTCGGGCAATTTGCTTCCTGGATGCCCAAAGTAAAAAAAGGAAAAGGTGAGTGCCAGGAAGTGATCATGAAAGAACCGGATATCACGAAATTGCCGGTAATTACCTGCTGGCCAAAAGATGGCGGTCCCTTTGTAACATTACCCATCATTCATACCAAAGATCCCAATACATTATCGAGGAATGTAGGCATGTATCGTATGCAGGTATTCGGTCCTACGCTGACCGGTATGCACTGGCATAAGCATAAAGTATCGGCCAAACATTTCGCCGAGTATAAAAAATTGAATAAACGGATGCCGGTTGCGGTAGCATTGGGTGGCGATCCTGCTTATGCTTATTCGGCAACTGCGCCGTTGCCTGAGAATGTGGATGAATATATGCTGGCTGGTTTTTTACGCAAGAGAAAAGTTGAACTGGTGAAATGTTTAACACAACCGGATGTGGAAGTACCAGCCGATGCTGATTTTATTATTGAAGGATATGTTGATCCTTCGGATGAAATGGTATGGGAAGGTCCGTTCGGGGATCATACCGGTTACTATTCATTGCCGGATTGGTACCCGCGTTTTCATATCACCTGCATCACCCATAAAAAAAATCCGGTATATCCTGCTACGATCGTAGGTATACCGCCACAGGAAGATGCCTGGCTGGGCAAAGCAACGGAAAGAATATTCCTTGCACCTATTAAAATGACAATGGTGCCCGAGATCGTGGATATGGATATGCCGGTGGAAGGGGTGTTTCATAATCTCGTCATCACCAAAATCAAAAAAGAATATGCAGGGCAGGGACAAAAAGTAATGAATGCGATGTGGGGTGCCGGGCAAATGATGTTTAATAAAATACTGGTACTTGCCGATGAAGGGGTAACGATCCAGCAGTATGAAAGCCTGGCCCGTTATGTTTTTAAAAATCTCAATCCTGTTACAGATATTTATTTTTCTACCGGGCCGATGGATGTACTCGATCATAGTTGCAGCAAACTGGGGTTTGGAGGTAAAATGTGCCTGGATGGAACAGCCAAATTCGAAGAAGAAGAGGATAGCCGGCAATTGTCAACCAGCAGGAAGTGGACGGTAACGGAGAGTGCAAAGCTGGCGGAGGATTTGAAATCGGAATTTCCCGAGATCCATCATATCAATGTTTCGTTATTGCCAAAGGAAATTCCTTGTCTTATCGTTTCCGTAGAAAAGAACAGGAAGGGACATTTGAAAGAATTACATACGCAATTGTTTGCCAGTGAAGGAGTGGAAAATATTAAAATGATCCTGTATGTTGAGCATACAGTAGACGCCAATGATCTTGCAACTGCTTTATGGCGGTTTTGTAATAACCTGGACCCGAAAAGGGATAGTATACCGGCACAACGGTCAGCACCCGGTAATACGAATCAGTACCTGGCCTGTATAGGATTTGATGGTACCCGAAAGACAAAGGAACTGGATGATTTCCATCGTGACTGGCCCAATATCATTATTGCCGATGAAGCCACCATACGATCGGTCGATTCGAAATGGGAGCAGCTCGGTATCGGGGCTTTCATTCCTTCTCCGTCCCTGAAATTCAGGACGCAGATGTATGGAGAGGAAGCGGTGGTAAATGAGAAATAAGGAATAATAAATAAGAAATGAGAAAGTAAATGTAAAACCGCAGAATTTAGAATATAAAATGTAAAAGGATCACCTGTCATCCTTTTACATTTTATATTCTAAATTCTGCGGTTTTACATTTACTTCATTTTTTAATTCAGTAAATTGCTAAAAAAGAACTCTAAAAAATGAAGTACTGGACCCTGGGAGTAATGGCGCTATCTATTTCAATGATATCCTGTGCCCAAAAACAAAAAGCAAAAGCAGCGGCAGCCACTACACCAACCGCTGCTCCTGATAATAATACGCTGCTCTGGCAGATCAGTGGCAATGGGCTTGAAAAGCCTTCTTACCTTTTTGGTACCATCCATCTTCTTTGTGCCGATGATGCTGTACTCAGCGCCAATATGAAAAAAGTGATTCATGAGGCCGATGAGGTTTATTTTGAAGTAGATATGGATAACCTGCTCGATATGTTTGGTGCCATGAGCAAAATGAAAATGAAAGGCGATACGACCTTACAGGACCTGTTGACCAGTGATGAGTATAAAAAAGTAAAGGATTATTTCGAAGAAAAAGGTTCCATGCTTCCGTTTACCATGCTCGAAAAATATAAACCCATTCTCGCCGCTTCTTTATTGGAAAGTGGTTCGCTTCCCTGCGAGAATACCGCGGTAATGGAACAGGTAATCATGCAGGAAGCAAAGACGCAGGATAAAAAAATAAAAGGATTGGAAACGATGGCTTACCAGGCCGGTATCCTCGATAGCATTCCTTATAAATTACAGGCACAGCAACTCGTAAAATATATCGATGATGCAGCCAGCGGAAAAGATACCAGCAATACGGAAATGTCTGATATGTGGAAAGCCTATAATGAACAGGACCTGAAAAAGCTGGAAGAACTCATGATCAAAAGTGATATTGGCGTTAACAACTATACCGATCTTTTACTTTATCACCGCAATGCCAACTGGGTGGCCAAATTAAAAGGATTATTACCAGGTAAAGGCTTACTGATCGCGGTAGGAGCGGGTCATTTACCCGGCGATAAAGGAGTGATTAGCTTATTGCGGAAAGCCGGCTATACACTTTCGCCGGTCGAGAACAAAACGGTGCAGGGGAAGGCGATTTAAAATAAGAAATAAGGAACAAAAAATAAGGAATGAGAAAATAGCAGTCTGCGGACAGTTACTTTCTCATTCCTTATTTTTTGTTCCTTATTTCTTATTTAGAATTTTTCCAGTCCCGAGAAGAAAAAGCTGCCTTCGATGGCTGCATTCTCATCGCTATCACTTCCGTGAACAGCATTTTCTCCGAGAGAAGTAGCATATAATTTCCGGATCGTTCCTTCAGCTGCCTGGGCAGGGTTGGTGGCCCCGATCAGTTCGCGGAAAGAGGCTACGGCATTGTTTTTTTCGAGGATCGCAGCAATGATAACGCCACTGCTCATAAACTCCACCAGTTCACCATAAAACGGTCTTTCCTTATGCACCGCATAAAATTCGCCGGCTTTCTCTGCAGAAAGCTTGGTCATTTTCAATGCCACCAGGCGAAAGCCTTCTTTGGTGATCCTGTCTAAAATAGCTCCGGCATGACCATTTTTCATGGCGTCCGGTTTGATCATAGTAAAAGTTCTGTTACTCATTGTTGCATACGTATTTGGCGCGCAAATGTAGGAACAATTTCAAAAGTAAAAAGCCAAAAGTCAAAAAAGCTTCCCGGCCAGGGGTAACAGGTCGGCCGATTTTTTGACTTTTGGCTTTTTACTTTTGAATTTATCCCCATCTGGCTCATTACTAGCTTATTTTAAACGGGGAGAACACTTATCTTCGCAGCCGTTTCATGAAACCTATACAAGATATATTCCCGCAACTACCGCAACCGCGCAAAGTCGTTATCACCACGCACCAGAAACCCGATGCTGATGCCATGGGTTCTTCACTGGCCCTGGCCAACCTGCTGAAACAGCTTGGTCACAGTGTAAGCGTGATCTCGCCGACCAACTGGGCGAAATGGCTGGACTGGATGCCGGGCTGCAACGAAGTGATCGATTACGAGTTCAGCAAGCCCCGTGCAGAAGCCGTATTGAACGCCGCTGAATGGTTGTTCTGTCTCGACTTTAATATTTTTTATCGTACCAAGACACTGGGACCTAAATTAAAGGAACTTAAGTGTACCAAAATACTGATCGATCATCACCAGGAGCCTGATGCACCGTCTTTCGACTATGGTATCAGCGATACCTCCAAAAGTTCTACCTGTGAAATGATCTATGATTTTATTGTGGCCGCCGGTCACCAGGAAAGGATCAACGAAGAGATCAGTGAATGTATCTATGCCGGTGTGATCTCCGATACGGGATCATTCCGTTTTCCTTCTGCCAGTGCAGCAGTTCATAAACTTGCCGCCGATCTGAAAGCAAAAGGTCTTCAGCATTCCAAAGTGCACGAAAAACTGTTTGATAATTTCCTGGAAAACAAGGTCCGTTTTACCGGTCATGTGCTGCTCAACCGGATGGAAGTATTTTATGAATACAATACCGTGCTGGTAGCCATTCCCAAAAGTGATTTGTTGAAATACCATGTAAAAACAGGCGATACGGAAGGACTGGTCAATTTTCCCCAAACCATCCAGGGTATCAAACTGGTGGCACTGGTCATCGATCGTGACGAGGAAAGAAAATGGAGCTTCCGCAGCAAAGGCGATTTTGATTGCAATACTTTTGCCCGCACTTATTTCGAAGGAGGTGGACATTACAATGCTTCAGGCGGCCGCAGCAGCGATTCCCTGGAAATGACCGTACAGCGCTTCAAGCAGGTGATGAAAGAAAATAAATCTTTATTACAATAAACAACAAATGAAATCAATTTCTTATTTACTAGTAGCGATCGCATTTATTGCCGTCAACACTTCCTGTAATAAAATAAGTTACAGGAAAACAAGTTCAGGTCTTCTGTACAAGATCATTCCTTCCAGCAGCAAGGATTCACTCGCAAAATATGGCGACTGGCTGAAGATCCATTTTGTGCAAAAGAGAAACGATGATTCTGTACTGCAAAGCAGTTATGGAAAAATGCCGGTATACCAGCAGATCATGATGGATCCGACTATGAAATACAACCCGGCTGAAATATTCCCTTTATTGAAAAAAGGAGATAGCGCCGTTGTGATCATGTATATCGATTCACTGATCAACAAACCAGGCATGCAAATGCCTCCTTTTCTTAAAAAAGGAGATAAGCTCACTTTATATTTCCGTGTCATAGATGTATTCAGAAAAGATAGCCTGAAACAGGTCGATGAACGTGCAGAATATGAGAAAGATGCACCCCGTCAGGAAAAGGAAAGAGCTGAGCAGATGAAAGAAATGCAAAAGCAACTGGCAGAGGAAAGAAAATCACAGCTTGATGAAGCGGAAAAATCAGGTGAGGCACAAAAAGAGCGTGATGCAATGGAAGCTTACTTGGCCGGAAAACATATTGTGGCGCAAAAAGCGGGTCATGGAGCGTATGTAGTGGTAAAAGATCCTGGTACAGGTATGCAGGCGGCTCCCGGAAAATTTGTAAATATCAAATATGTCGGCAGAAGACTGTCCAATGATAGTACGTTTGAAGATAATACGTATGCATTCCAGTTGGGTCAGTACCGCATGATCGAAGGATGGGAAGCGGGATTGCAATTATTCAAACAAGGGGGCAAGGGTACGATATATGTTCCCGGGTTTATGGCCTATGGCAAAAATCCGCCACCACAGTCTCCTTTCAAACTGGATGAACCGTTAATATTCGATATCGAAGTATTGAGTGTCGGAGACACGATGCCAGGACAGGCAGCTCCTCCCGGACAATAAAAAATGATCAGGCTCAATCTATGATTGATTGCCGGATGAAAATAATGTTGCACCTTTACACCGTCCCGCCCAGCCGCGGGACGGTTCTTTTTTGAATTGCGAAGATTGGTCCCGTTTTTAGTCCAAAATCCAATTCAGCTATCCTTACGAATCACCCGGCACTTCCCGTACTAATTTTTCCTGAGCAAACTTCCATTCCCTCTGAATGATCATGGCAACTCCTTTCGGGGACTGATTAAAACTCATGATTATAAGAAAGCATTTGTCTTTATGACAGATGCTTTTTTGTTTATGATCCTGGTAATGTATTTTATTTATTCCGGACAGCTTCTACCAGTTGTATGGCCTGCCTGGCTTCTTTTGCATCGTGTACGCGGATGATCGAAGCACCTTTCATCAGGCTGATGGTATTGAGAACAGTAGTTCCATTCAGGGCTTCTTCAGTAGTAATATGAAGTGTTTTGTAGATAGTTGATTTGCGGGAAAGTCCAACCATCAATGGGCAATCGGGAATCGTCAACAGAGAAAGATTGCGCAGCAATTCGAAATTATGAGCGATCGTTTTCCCAAAACCAAATCCCGGATCGATAATAATATCTTTTATACCGGCTTGCCGTAAAGAACTTACCCGGCTGATAAAAAAATCAAGTACTTCCCTGGTTACATTTTCATAACGTGGTTCGATCTGCATGGTGCCGGGTTCTCCTTTCATATGCATCAACACATAGGGAACCTGAAGAGAGGCGACAGTCGTGATCATGCTTTTATCCATACGTCCTGCACTGATATCATTGATCAGTGCGGCACCTGCTGCCACGGCTTCCCTGGCTACAGCCGAATAATAAGTATCAACTGAAATAAAAGTATCCGGGAACCGGCGATGGATTGCTTCAATACTGGTGATGATGCGTTGCAGTTCTTCCTGTTCACTAACCGGCTGACTGCCGGGACGGGTACTTTGTCCGCCGATATCGATAATGGTTGCTCCATCACGGATCATTTTCTCCGTATGTGATAATATCGCATCGATACCGATAAACCGGCTTCCTTCATAAAATGAATCGGGTGTGCTGTTAATAACACCCATCACCAATGGCTGATCAATCACCAATAACCTGCCATTACAATTCAATGTGAACATTCGCGCTGGTTTCGTTATTTTTGAAGCTAAAGATAGAGAAGAAAGAATTGGGAAATTTCGAAATCTGCCAATTCCAAAATTTCAAAATTACCATGAGCGATACTAACCGGCAATACGATATAGTCATTTCTTCCTGCAAAGATATTTTTGTAAAAAAAGCCAGCGATTACGGAACAGCCTGGCGCGTACTTCGGACCATTTCTATCGTTGACCAGATATTCATCAAAGCGCAACGCATCCGCACGATCCAGTTGAAAGGGAATCAGAAAGTGGCGGATGATATTGCTGCCGAATTCAAAGGCATTATCAATTATGCTGTGATTGGCCTGATACAACTTGACCTGCCGGCAGAAGCGCCGGAAGAAATACCGGTGTCCGAAGTTTCTTCTTTATATGATAAGTATATTGGTGCCAGTAAAAAACTGATGCAGGATAAGAACCATGACTATGGTGAAGCCTGGCGCAGTATGAGCCAGGAAAGTTTTACTGATCTTATATTGATGAAATTGCAGCGCATCCGCCAGATATTGGCGAATGATGGAAAGACCCTGATCAGCGAAGGCATCGATGCCAACTATCACGATATTGTTAATTATGCTGTATTTGCTTTGATATTGATGAGCGAAGGGAAATAAGTTCAGGTGTTAGGTTTTAGGTGTTAAGTGTTAGATGTGGAATGGCGATGTGCGAAATAGTTTTAAGAATACGAGTAAAGTGATTTCGCTTACCAGACACTCAACATCTAACACTTAACACCTAACACCAACATATCTAAGTTTACTCCTGATTTCTTAATTTATACGTCATGAAAATATTGGTCAATATTTGCCGGGTCTTTGTAGGGCTCCTGTTTATTTTTTCAGGATTGATAAAAGCCAATGATCCGCTGGGGCTGGCCTACAAGATGGAAGAGTTTTTCGAGATATGGAACAATGGCCTTGCCGGCGGTTCTTTTTTCCTGAAAAACGGGTTGATCCATCTGTTCAGTTTCCTGCACGAGCACTCCCTGTTTCTCGCGGTGGTCATGATCGCTTTTGAGGTCATTGCCGGTTTTGCATTATTGCTGGGCTGGAGGATGAAATTATTCAGTTGGTTGTTATTACTGCTTATTATCTTCTTTACGTTCCTCACCGGGTATGCTTATTTATCGGGTAAATTCAAGAACTGCGGTTGCTTTGGTGATTGCATTCCTATTACACCGCTTACATCATTTGGTAAGGATATCTTACTGACCATCCTGATCGTTTTTCTTTTTGTAAAACGAAAGTATGTCACGCCTTTATTCAGCGGGAATAAAAATACCTGGTTGATGCTACTGGTAACCATATTAAGTTTTGGTATACAATGGTACATGCTGGCTTATTTACCGATGTTCGATTGTTTAGCTTATAAAAAAGGAAAGAACATTACGGAGCAAATGAAGATGCCGGCTAATGCAATTCCTGATAGTACGGTAATCACTTTTGTATATGCAAAGCAGGGTAAGAATGTAGAATTTACAGCTGACCAGTTTCCCAAAGATTTTGATTCTACCTATACATTCGTGAGCCGTTACGATAAAGTGATCCGCAAAGGCAGTAATAATGAACCGCCTATTAAGGGGTTTATACTTACCGGTGCGGATAATATCGATTCCACTGCTATTGTTTTATCACAACCCTACGCAGTATTTATTTTCTGGGAAAATTTTGAAGTGCCTTCATCCGGCTGGCAGGCTGGTATAACTGAAGTATACGCAGCCGCCAAAGAAAAAAATATACCTGTGTATGTGATCACGAGCCGGGTCAGCGAAGCAAAAGCTATTTTAAAGAATACAGTATTGGAAAAAGTGCAGGTATTCAGTTCCGATAATACGGCTATACGCACGGCGGCGCGTACCAGTCCATGTATATACCTGATTAAAGAGGGAACGATCTTGGGTAAATGGAGTTACAGGAAAGCCGGTGTGCCTGTCAGCGAACTGAAAAAGTTACCGGTACAGCCTGTACCTGTGCCGGTTGTTGAACCGGTTGTCACTGATACGGCAAAAGGGGCTCCTTAATAAATCAATCTTGGCAAGATCCATCATAAAAAAATTGTTTTATGGCATCCTGGTATTGATCGGGGTGGTGGTACTTGTATTTTTTTTGTTCCAGGGGTTTGGTGATCCTTCACGGCTGGTGATGGGGCAAACAGGTGATTCAACCACGCAGGCGAATATCCGCCGTGAATTATATCTCGATCAGCCGAAATGGAAACAATTCATTTTTTATTGTAACGATGTGTCGCCTTTGTGTATCCATAGCAAAGAAGACATCCAGGCAAAACAATTGCGCGGCATTTTTATCGGTGGTGATACAAAATTTGGAATCAAGATCCCTTACCTGCGCAAATCCTATCAAAGCAAAAGAGAAGTGGGTACTATACTTGCGGAAGCATTACCGGGTACGCTTATGCTGGCGGTTGCCGCTATGTTTATTGCCATTCTTATTGGTATACCATTGGGTGTGCTGGCAGCGGTAAAACAAAATACATGGTTAGATACTTCGGCAGTATTCGGTAGTATTGCGGGCATATCGGCGCCATCGTTTTTTATAGGGATCATCGTGGCTTATCTTTTTGGATTTGTATTATCGGGTTGGACAGGGTTGCATATTTCCGGGTCATGGTTTGAGGTGAGTGGAAGTACGGGGCATCGAAGTCTTTCCCTGCAGAATCTTATTTTACCCGCTGTTACATTAGGAATTCGACCGCTGGCTATTATTACACAACTTACACGCAGTGCGATGCTGGATGTACTGGACCAGGATTATATGCGCACGGCTTATGCGAAAGGATTATCCAAACAAAAAGTGATCTGGAAACATGGGTTGAGGAATGCGCTCAATCCTGTTATTACTGCTATCACCGGTTGGTTTGCGGAATTACTGGCAGGTGCATTCTTTGTAGAATATATTTTTGGCTGGCAGGGAATCGGGAAAGTGACAGTTGATGCGTTGGAAAAACTGGATTACCCGGTGGTGATGGGGTCGGTATTGGTATCGGCTACCTTTTTTATACTGATCAATATGCTTGCTGATATTTTGTATGGAGTGGTCGATCCACGGGTGAAAATACAATAGGGGCCGAACAAGGATTTAGCTATTGTCGATCTATATAATCCTATGCTGAAACCTATGTGTCTATGCGGTAAAAAAGCTAATTGAGTAGAAGTTATTACTGAGCTATCTAATAGCTGACCCGATAAAGAACAGTTTACTGTACTACCACTTCATTGATAATCTTTTTTCCAAACGCTTCATTCACGCGCTGTTTGATCTTTTCTTTCTGGTAAATAAGTTCCTGTTTCAGCGGAGCGACATGGGTAGTGATGATCAGTTTGTCGCCGAATATCTGAAGTTTGTCAGTATACCTTGCTACAGTCTTGCCCATGATTTGTTCCCAGGCATCTTCGATCTGCATGGCCTGTATATCGCCTTTGAGACGGCTTTGATTCAAAAACTGCTGGATTGCATCGCTGAGAGAAAATTCACCCATTTCTCAAAGGTAAAAAAGTTTCAGGGGTTTATGAAGTTTGATAAAAGCAGGAAACAAAATGGGACAGGGGAGGTGTTTTTATAATCCGATGATTTTAAAATCAACATCCAGCTTTTGTAAATGTTCACTCAGCCGTTCCTGGTTGGTATCGGTGATAAAAACCTGGCCTTCGTTTTCAATACATACTTTATACAGCAGGTTACCGATACGGTCTTCATCCAGTTTTTCAAACACATCATCGAGAAGCAGCAGGGGGGGGAATCCTTTTTCTTTTTTCAATACTTCCATTTCTGCCAGTTTCAGCGCAAACAAAAGACTTTTACGCTGACCCTGTGATGCAATATTGCGGAACGGCTGGTTGCCGAGATTTATTTCTATTTCATCTTTATGAAGGCCGGTAGTGGTTCGCTGCAGCATGCAATCTTTCTGACGGGTCGCCTGCAACAATTCCGGTAACGAATTTTGCAGAAGCTGGCTTTCGTAGAAAAGTGCCAGGTCCTCGCGTTGCCGGGCGATATCTTCATAAAAATGTTTGACTGCGGGAAGAAAGGCAACAACAAATTCTTTTCTTTTCGTAAAAATAAAATCGGAGGGTTTCACCAGTTGTTCATCGAGTACATCGAGCAGGGATAAATTACGGACACCGCTTTCCACGAATGATTTTAACAGGGCATTACGTTGTTGTAATAATTTAGTGTAGATGATCAGTTGCTGTAAATAATCCGCATCGATTTGAGAAAGCAGGGCATCGAGAAACTTTCTTCGTTCCTCGCTGTTGCCGGTGATAAGTACGGCATCATCCGGTGCAATCACCACGCAGGGATAGTGACCGATATGCTGTGAAAACTTTTCATAGATATGGTCATTTACGGAAAACTCTTTTTTGCCGGTTTCCCGGAGAATACAGACAGCTTTTTCGGGTTGGTCCTGCCGGACCAGGTTGGCTTCGATGCGGAAACCTGTTTTTCCCTGTTGGGTGGAATTAGCGTCTGACCGGGTAAAATAGCTTTTGGTAAAACAGAGGTAGTGGATTGCGTCGAGGAGATTGGTTTTGCCGGCGCCGTTTTTCCCACAGATACCGATGATGCGGCCCGCCAGGTCGAATGAGCGATGGGTGTAATTTTTAAACTGGACCAGTGATATGTCGGTAAGGGAAAGCATGAGGGCTGCAAGATAAGCGGTTTCCGGCGGCACAGGCAAGGTGACACCTCCTCCTCAAGGTGACACCTCGGGCCAGGAGGTGACACCCTCACCGGGAGGTGTCACCCCGAACCCGGGGTGTCACCTCCGGTACGCCACCCACCAGGCTCGCCAAAATCCTGATAACCTACTAAAAATCAAACGCCGGATTTCGTCTTTTACCCTTATTTTTGCACCCGCGTTCACAATTCCTCCGCTAAGGAGGATTGTGCTGGATAACCCTCAAATTTTTTAGCTGGTGGCTACCAAATTTTCCAAAGAAACTTATCTCTACTGGTACGAGCTGATGCAGCTCATTCGCCAGTTCGAATTAATGGCCGAAGAAAAGTATAAAATGGAAGGCAAGATCCGTGGTTTTTTTCACGCCTATATCGGGCAGGAAGCGATTGCGGCTGGCTGTATGACAGCCACCAAACCCGACGATTCCTTTATCACCGCTTACCGCGATCACGGCCTGGCTATTGCCAAAGGCGTATCCGTGGACAGCTGTATGGCCGAATTATATGGCAAAGCTACCGGTTGTGCCAAAGGCAAAGGCGGTAGTATGCACTTCTTCGGAAAAGATGTCAATTTCTTCGGCGGTCATGGTATCGTAGGTGCCCAGATCGGTACCGGCGCCGGCCTTGCATTTGCCGAAAAATACCGTGATACCGATAATGTAGTGCTTTGTTTCTTCGGAGACGGCGCTGCCCGCCAGGGTATCCTGCATGAGACCTTTAACCTGGCTATGCTCTGGAAACTCCCGGTGATCTTTATCTGCGAGAATAACAATTACGCGATGGGTACTTCTGTAGAAAGAACCTCTAACGTAATCGATATCTATAAACTGGCCGATGGCTATGAAATGCCTGCAGATACCATCAATGGTATGAGCGCTGAAGAAGTACATGAAGGTGTGGGACGCGCGGTAAAAAGGGCACGTGAAAAAGGCGGCCCGACCTTGCTCGAAATAAAAACATACCGTTACAAAGGGCACTCGATCAGTGATCCCCAAAAATACCGTACCAAGGAGGAAGTAGACGAATACAAAGGCAAGGACCCCATCCAGCAGATCCGCAAGACGATCCTTGACAGCAAATTCGCTACCGAAAAAGAACTCGGCGAGATCGATAAAAGAGTGGATGGTATTGTAAACGGGTCAGTAAAATTTGCTGAAGAAAGCCCATGGCCGGATGACAGCGAAGTGCTGAAAGATGTATACATAGATCAGAATTATCCTTTCATTGTCGATTAAAAATTACAAAACACAGTATAAAATGTCAGACAAGAAACAGGCAACAGATGTTGATAATGGAGAAGTGATCATTGCCAAAGCGAAAGATTTCTGGACACGCAACAGCAATATTATCCTGGGTGTTGGTGTCGTATTATTATTGTTGGTAGGTGGTTTTTATATCTATAAAAACTATTTCCAGAAACCCAAAGAAATTAAAGCCGCCGACGCTATGTTCAAGGCAGAAGATTATTACCGTACCGATTCATTCCGTTTGGCATTGAATGGTGATGGTCAGAATCTTGGCTTTTTAAAGATCATGGATAAATACAGCGGCACCGATGCGGCTAACCTCGCAAGCTATTATGCGGGTGTATGCTATACCAAACTGGATGATAACGAGAATGCCATCAAATACCTGAAGAAATTCAGCAGCGACGCCAAACAGATCCAGCAACATGCTTACTCTTTACTCGGAGATGCTTATGGCGATATGGGCAAAAGCAACGATGCCATCGATTATTATAAAAAAGCAGCTCATTATTTTGAAAAAGATAAAGAAAGCTCCGCTGAAGCACTGTTCAGAGCTGCATATCTGGCACAAACTGTTTTGAAAGATCAAAAACAGGCAACAGAACTATACAAAGAATTAAAAGAGAAATTTCCCCGCACCAATTCTGCCCGGGATGCCGACAAATACCTGGCACAGATGGGTGTGTATAATGTGGACTGATCATGGCTGATATAGCAAAAAGTAATCTTCTCGAAAATAATAAAGGCATCAGCAAATCTGCAGATGCCTTTATCGTTCTGGTAAAGACAGAATGGAACGCCGCTATTGTCGACGAACTCGAAAAGGGTTGCCTTGCAACCTTGCAGGCTTATAAAGTGAAAAAAATAGTAACTATAACCGTTCCCGGCGCTGTTGAAATTCCTTTTGCGATCAAAAGCTCCTGGGAACATAGTGGAAAGAAAAAGCCTGATGCATTCATTGCCCTGGGTTGCGTGGTCAGGGGCGATACCCCTCATTTCGATTATGTCTGTAAGGCCGTTACCGATGGAGTGGTCCAGTTGAATTTGTCATTATCTGTACCCACCATTTTCGGCGTGTTGACGGTGGAGAACGACGAGCAGGCGCGTGAACGTATTGGCGGTAAACATGGACATAAAGGAGAAGAAGCCGCTGTTACTGCCTTAAAAATGATTTCCCTGGTAAAAGGATTTAAATAGTATGCGTTATCTACTTTGTATTCTGACTGTTTCTTTCCTGGTAGCCTGCAATAACAGCGCTGATAAAAAAGCAGGTGATACCGATACTGCTTCTGTTACCGACACATCCGGCACGGTAAAAGAACCGGTTAAGGATACTTCGCAGGAATATGTTACGTCTTTCCACAACGAAGCGCTGACAGCCAGGATCCAGGATACGCTGATGAAACTCCCGTTTGTAAAAAAGACCAGTTCGTATATCGATTCATTCAGCCATCACCAGCATACCATCGCCTTTGTTTTTGATTCGAGCGAGAACGGCATCTCTGTTATGGCCGGGTACAATGGCCCTGAAAGATTCGAGACCTACTATAACTTCACCGTGGATCCTTCCAGCTTCGCCATCAAAGTAGCCGATGATGTTTCGGGTGAAATGCTTTCTATAAAAGAATATATTCGTAGTTCAAAGAAACAATAGTAAGTAATGAATGTGCAGCTATTCATACCGTGTTTTGTGGATCAGCTATATCCTGATACGGCTTTTAATATGATCAAAGTGCTGGAGAAAGCAGGATGTACAGTCAGTTATAATACTTCGCAAACATGCTGCGGTCAGCCCGCTTTTAATGCCGGGTTCTGGGACGATGCCAAATCTGTTTGTACGAAATTTCTTAAGGATTTTAAGGGGACGGATTATATTGTTTCTCCCAGTGCAAGTTGCACAGGGTTTGTCCGCAACTATTATGGTAAATTATTTGAAAACTCTTCCTATCATCATGAAGTTGCTGATACAGGGAACCGGCTGTATGAATTTTCTGAGTTCCTGGTAAAAGTGTTGAAGATCGATAATTTCGGAGCGCAGCTTCCGGGCAAAGCCACGTATCATGATAGCTGTGCCGGTTTGCGGGAATGTAAAATAAAAACAGAACCACGTGCTTTACTATCCAATGTAAAAGGATTGGAACTTACCGAAATGAATGATGTGGAAACCTGTTGTGGATTCGGCGGCACTTTCGCCATTAAATTTGAAGGTATCTCCGTTGGCATGGGTGAACAAAAAGTAGAAAATGCGCTGGCTACCGGCGCTGATTATATCATCTCCACCGATCTTTCCTGCCTGATGCATTTGCAGGGATATATCAGGACGAAAGGATATGCTATCCAGACGATGCATTTGGCGGATGTACTGGCCAGCGGCTGGTAATAATTATGAATTATAAATTATGAATGTGACGTGAAATAGGTATATCCCATTTATTCACGCCACATTCATAATTACTTCCTCACGTCTTACTTAGGTAACACTACGTGATCGATTACATGGATCACACCATTGCTCTGGTATACATTTTTGATCGTGATCGTGGCCATTCCGCCGTTTTCATCTTTCAGCATGTATTTGCCTGCCTTCTTCATGATCCATAATTTACCACCAGCTACTGTTGTCAGTTCCGCTGCACCGTTACCCGCCTTGATCTTTTCATCGATCGCTTTGGTATCGAGTTTGCCAGCAACAACATGATAGGTAAGAATGCCGGTCAGTTTCGCTTTGTTCTCTGGTTTTACCAGTGTTTCCACTGTTCCTTTGGGAAGCATATCAAATGCTTCGTTAGTAGGAGCAAAGACAGTGAAAGGACCTGCACTTTGTAATGTTTCTACCAGCCCGGCTGCTTTTACTGCCGCTACTAGTGTAGTATGATCTTTTGAATTCACGGCGTTCTCTACGATATTTTTCGAAGGATACATGACGGCGCCACCGACTTCAACTGTTTTTTCATTCATCATTTTTTGTGCAAAAGAGGCATTCATGACCAGGGATGCCACAAGCATCAACCCGATCGATTTGATCTGTTTCATGATTAACTTTTTGAGGTTTTTGATTTGTTGTCTGATGTTCCATCTCCCTGGCAGATCAGGGAATTGTGTCGTGCAACGAACGCAAACAGATACGATGAATGAAAACGGGTTGGATTTAAAACAAGAAACATTTATTTATTCAAGTTCCAG
>CAMLGR010000078.1 GCA_946479615.1 uncultured Bacteroidota bacterium
GCAGAGGGTGTGATACTTCCGCCAGCATCGATCGTAAACGCATTTGCTCCTGCCAATGCAAAACCAACACCGGGCGTCAACGAAATATCAGCTACACCTCCACCCGATATACCGGCCCCGTTCTTTTTAAATTTTTCATCCTTTAAAGGAATGGTCGCCAGGAATTCACTCAATGGTTTGTAATGACGATACAGGTTTTGCGGTTCGATATAATTATCCCACCACCAGCTCATACCTGCACCCATAGCACCGCTGAAAGCTGTCGCCCAGATGCTGTTGTGTACATAAATGCCATTGGGATCGGTTGTAGAAAGATTGATGTTTCCTGCATCGATACCAAATTCACCATCGAGTGTGGGCTTGTTGTATTGGTTCACATAATCACTACAGGCACCTGCCAATGCGGTTTCAAGATTCGGGGAACCGATATAATTATGTGTCTGCGTAAAATCGATAGAGTTGCCATTCCAGGTGTTGGGATCATAAGCATTATTGGCATAACTGGTGGTGACAAGATGTTTGTATACATCGATCTTCTTCAGGTAATCCGCCATTTCAAGGTGCCAGTCCTTTACTTCATTCTTATGTGTTGTAAAATTATCTGTCCAGTCCACCTCATTAAATAATTCCCAGCTCATGATGCTTTGAGAATATCCCCAGCGCGCCACGGTATACCGAAGCCGGTTCTTATGTAAATTCTTTGCAGTGGTATTGGTAAAGAAGTCCCAGGTATTGCTGCAGGGTCCGCCGTTCACAGCATTGTAAGGACTTTCGGGCCAATTGGGATTCACACCGGAAGAAACCTGTCCATGATGATTGATGCAGAGCATAATGTAGATGCCCCTGCTTTTGCATTCTTCCAGCAGCCAGTCAATATAAAAGGAACTCGTTTGTTTATATTTTTTCAGCCCGGTATATCCATCCGAACCATTCTTCCATTCAATTCCCAACCCCCATACGGCTTGCCATACCCGCACCAGGTTGGCTTTATTATCGCTTAGCTTTTGCAACCAGTTCTTATAATCGATATATACATTGCTAACCTGCCAGGCAAGGTTCTGACCTACGGGTATGTATTGCTCATTATTATCAAAACCTAAATAGCTGGATTCATTTTTCCTGATAAATCCTTTCGCTGAAGTGGCCGTACATTGAAAATTCTGGCTGGCAGTAATGCTATTCCCCAATGTATTGGTGGCCTTCACAACATATTGCCAGGTGCCTGTTTCATTGGGTGTGTAACGGATACGAAAACTGCCTGTTCCGTTTACAGAAAGATTTCCATTAGAAGTATTCAGGTTATAATCCTGCATGAAGAATCCATCTACGGTATCTTTTCTTCCGCTGGGTGCTGTAAATATTCCCTGTATATCGATATCATCGTAATCGTAAGGATTGGTATAGCCGGCCGTCAATGTAACCGTTAGTTCAAATTTATCCAGTTTAGCCACGGTTGCAGATGCAGGTACAGCCACGATACCGGAAGGAGCCTGTGCCGATAGTTTCGTATTGTACAGGCTTAAAATAAGTATGATTAAAGTAAATTTTTTCATGTGCTCACTTTTTTAACACGGATTATGAATATAGATCCCACAGGTTATTATTACAACAGGTAACACCATCCATCATGATTAAAAAAGTAATCTGTGAATTTGTTTAAACCTATACCCTGTGTTCTATGCGACTAATGATCTCCAGGCAGGCACGGCTGTTATGATAAGGGCATTTCCAGAAACCGGCTTTATCTTTTTCAATTACCTGGTAACCGTCATAAATGCCCCAGAACCACTCGCCATTTTGCCTGTCCCTGATATGTTGTTTTATGAAATCCCAGGCATTCAATGAATACTGTACATATTTTTTATCGCCGGTCAATTGCCAGGCATTAAAGAAACCGATCATCGCTTCCGCCTGTGGCCAGGAATGCTTTTCGCGGATCAGGTGGCTGGTCTTTGGTTCGTATTCATACCATAAACCTCCATCAGTATCCAATCCTTCCGCAGCGCCATCTGCCAGCAACACAGCATGTTTTTTAAAATGATCGATATAGAGGTCATAGTTAACGATGATGGCACATTCCTGCAACAGCCAGGCAGCTTCGATATCATGCCCATATGATTGAAGTGTCGATCTTACTTCCCAGTCCTCATTCATGAACAGGTTCAGATGCTTCGTATTCGTATTGACAATATAACGGTCAAATATTTCCAGCAGGTTGATGATCCGCTCCCGCAAAGCCTTATCGGGCCATGCCTGGTATAAATTTGAATAGGCTTCAACTATATGCAGATGCGTGTTCGTCGTTTTCTTTTCATTATCATCCTTATCGCTCAAACGCAGGTCTGTCAAGGGTTCCCACTCCCTGGTAAACGCTTCGACGTAACCACCCTTTTGCCTGTCAAGACTATGCTCCTCGATATGATTCACCAATTGTTTCGCAACCGTCAGCGCCATTTCTTCTTTGGTAGCTTTATAGTATTCGGCCATTCCATAGATACAGAATGCAAGTCCATAGATCTGTTTCCTGCTTTCCAGGATTTCTCCTTTTGCATCGACAGACCAGTATACGCCGCCGTATTCTTTATCGACAAAATGATCGGCTATATAATTATAAGCCCGCGTGGCCATTTCCAGGTGTGCAGGATCTTTTGAAATACTGAATGCGGCCGAGAAAGTCCACAGGATGCGGCTATTCAATACGATCCCTTTGGGCGCTGTTTTATCGGGACGATTGTTATTGGCAACCGATCCATAAAAACCGCCATATTCATCATCGATCGTATACCTGCTCCAATAGGAAAGAATGGATTGCAATTCGATAGCCATTTCTTCTTTGTAGCGTTCCAGCCGATCCTGCTGAATATCCTGCTGGCTTACCCCGGCTGTGTTCATTGCTTTCTTCTTTTGGTAGCGGAAGCAGATTCGAGGTCCACAACGGCTTCGGTCAGATTTTTATCGATCAGTTCTGTCAACCGTCTGGTTGTTTCCGCAGAAGAAAATCCATCTGCATGAGTATGCATGACATAATCGAGCAGTTTATCGATCGTAGATACAGCTACGTGCACACGTGTATCGGAAGAAGCATAATAGATATAGACAGTGCCATCATCATCGGCGATCCATCCATTGCTGAATACCACATTCGATACATCACCTACTCTTTCTTCACCTTCAGGCGCCAGGAAGTAACCTGCCGGTTTGTAGATCACTTTGGTCAGATCATGCAGGTCGGTCATAAAGAGATACAATACATAACGCAATCCTGCTGCGGTATTACGAACACCATGTGCAAGATGCAGCCAGCCCTGGCTGGTTTTGATTGGTGCGGGACCCAGGCCGTTTTTGGCTTCATATACCGTATGATAAATGCGATGATCGATCACGGTTTCCTTCTCTATTTTGGCTTCTTCAATAGAATCGCTTAAACCAAAACCAATGCCACCACCTTTACCTGCTTCAATAAAACTATCCTGTGGTCTCGTATAAAAAGCATACTGTCCATCCACAAATTCGGGGTGCAGCACCACATTACGTTGTTGGGGTGAAGGAGTAACCAGGTCGCATAATCTTTCCCAGGTGATCATATCTTTTGTGCGCGCAATACCACATTGGGCAATGGCAGCGCTTTGATCAGCAGCCGGCGCCTTCGGATCACGGCGCTCAGTGCAGAATAACCCATAGATCCATCCATCTTCATGCTGTACCAGCCGTATATCATAAATATTCGTATCAGGTATAGTAGTTTCCGGCATGATAAGCGGGTAATCCCAGAATCTGAAATTATCAATGCCATTGGGGCTTTCTGCCACTGCAAAGAATGATTTGCGATCCGATGCTTCTACCCTTGCTACGATCAAATATTTATTGTTCCATTTAATAGCGCCTGCATTCAATACGGCATTGATACCAAAGCGTTCCATGAGATGCGGGTTCCGTTCAGGATTCATATCATATAACCAGAAAACAGGTGCGTGAGCTGCTGTCAATACAGGATTTCTCAAACGGTCAAATATGCCGTTACCTGCAGTAGTCTTTTCATTGGGTTGCTGCAGCAATTCCTCATGCTTTTTCTCCAGTGCTGACAGCCGGTTAAAAAAATCACTTCTCATATCATCATATTTTAATTCTAATTTTCAAGTTTGTTCCACCATGTCCGTTTCAGGATCAGGATAATAATTGCCAGGATAATGACTGTTACCAGCAAGGGTAATTTCAGCCAAAGCACTATATACATCGGTAAAATGGTCAGGCAACATTGACCAATGATACCCAGCACCACATTGAACATATCCAACCCGAATCTTTTGTTGGGTTGAAAGGCCGGATCCTCCGTCATTACTTCATCATGAACAGGTTTCCAGAAACCCCAGGGTCTTACATTTTTATAAAATGATTTTAATACCTGCCTGTCGGTAGCAGGCGCTGCATAGGTGCCGATCACGCAACCGGCAAGTGATAACACAAATAATACAGGCCAGTAATAAAGTTCCAGTCCATGCACGATATTAAAATGTTTCAGGACAGCCAAGGCAATCGCCGGAACGATCCCACAGATCATTCCCCAGAAAAATCCATTGGCATTAAACCGCCACCAGTACCATTTAAACATATTCGCCGCAATATACCCGCCGTATAATCCTGACACGATCCATTGTAATACATTGTTGACATTCTCTACCATCAACCCGATAATAACTCCCAGTGTAACGACGACTATCCCCGCGAGATAGTTCATCGAAATAATTTTCTTCGTGGAAGCAGCCGGGTTTATATACTTGAGATAAATATCATTGACGAGATAAGCCTGCGCCGCATTGACCGTTCCGGAAAATGTACCCATGAAAGCGCCCAGCAAACCAGTCAGTACCAAACCGAGCACACCCACCGGCAGGAAATTGTTCATAGCCGCCGGTAATATTTTTTCAAAATCGGTACCGCCATTGCTTTGCAGGTTCATCTGGTTGTAATACAGTAACGCAAGCACGGTGATCCCGATAATCAGCGAATACCGTATTGGCAGTAAGATGATCGAAACAAAGCCGCTCATCTTGGAAGCTTCTTTGGGAGAACGGGTAGACAATATTTTCTGCATGTCATAATTAGGAGCCGGTCCTGCGAGACTTGCAAACACTCCTTTGAATAACATCATCATAAAGAAGATACCAAAGAGACCAAATCCATCGGCGGAAATTTTTTGATTGGCATCGGCGACAATATGGCTCCAGTCAAGATCGAGTTTCCAGCCAAAGAAAGGATTCTCCCATCCATGCGGTACATTCAATGTATGACCCTGCAGATTTATCACCGCAATAACTGCTACGGCAATACAGGCAATGGTCATAATAATGTACTTGATAAAATCACCCAGTACAATACTGTGCATACCTCCCAATATCGAATAGAACATCGCAAATAAGGTGAAGACGATGCCATAGAAATGCGGAACAAAAGCGGCCGATACATGAAACGGAACATATTGCTGTGCTTTTTCCCAGGGAATAAATATTTCAATGAACTTTCCCAATCCTACAAACCCATAGGCCAGAAAACCCAGGCAGCTTAACAGGGCAAATGCCACGACTATATTATGCGATGACTTGATCCCTTTGCCCACCTGTCCGAACCGCGAAGCCAGCCATTCCGCGCCGGTAGTTGCATTCGAGCGGCGCAGCCATTTGGATAAGAACATCATCAGGAATACCTGATTGAACACAGGCCATAGCCAGGGTATCCAGATACTTTTCATGCCATATACAAAACAGAGCGCCACCATCCACATCGTACCGCTGATATCGAACATATCAGAAGCATCACTCATGCCCAGCATGTACCAGGGAAGCTTTTTACCTCCCATCAGGTAACTTTCTTTATTCTGCCGCGCTCTTTTACGCAGTACCCAGCCAATAACGACCATCGTTGCAAGGTAGAGCACTATAATGCTGATATCGATAAGCTGTAATTTCATGTCGGCTTACTTCTGTTGTGAATCCTCTTTTTTAATTATGAATTAAAAATTATAAATGATGAATGGAGCTCCGAAAGCAGTACGACATTCATCATTCCTAATTCATAATTCGTCCCTGACTATTTTCTTCCTGTTCGTTTCCTACCGGAGAAAAGAGGTTGCAGGCTGAAGAATCAACCCGCAACCATTTCGAACGATTGCTGCTTAGTGAACTTTTATTGATATAATTTCTGCTTACTGACATCTTTTTGAAAAAGCGTTTGATCCGCTTTATAAAATTTTATAAAATCAGCTGAAGAACCATGTCCCTTGTAGGGAACATATCCTTCAAACTGTCCGCCGGGTCTATGCCCTGCATTGCGCCATCCCAATGCCCAGGATACTTTATGTTTCGACATAACACCCAGGAAAGTATTCGTCCACCAGGTATTGTCATTCATATTACCGCCAAATTCTGTCAGGGCCGGTATCTTGTTTTTTTGATTGGCTATTTCTTCCAGCATAGTAAGCATACCATCTATGTCGGAAATAAATGTTTCGTTGGTTGTATTACGCTGGTAAATATCAAACCCGATCACATCCACCCATTCATCGCCAGGGTATTTGGCAAGGTATTCATCCTTTGAGGCAAAGCGATCGGTGTTATATGCATATAAAAGATGATGCAGTTTCTTTTCATCACGTAAATAAGAAACAGTGAATATCCAGAGCTTTTTAAATTCTTCGGGTGTACAATTTTTTCCACCCCACCAGAACCAGTTGCCATTCAATTCATGAAAAGGTCTGAAGATGACCGGTATCAGTTCGCCCTTTGGCCCTTTCAACTCCATCATGAAAGCAGCAATTTTATCCAGCCAGCTTTTGTAGAGCTCGTTTTTAGCACCACCTGGTAATACAGATGCAACAGTACCTTCGGCAGGATTCCATGCCGTTTGACCGGTAAGCGGATTGTTCAGGTGCCAGCTGATAGTGATCACACCACCACGATCATATCCTTTACGGATCAGTTGTTTCATGGTGCTGAACGGAACGCTGTCAAGATTAACCGGTTGATCTATCTCTATACGGCCCAGTTCCCATCCATATACAGCCGGGTAATCGCCGGTCACATCTTTGATATCGCTTCTCCCTTTTTCATATTTCCATCCTACTCCATAAGCCAGGTCGTCCTGGTGACCAAACATGAAACCCCGGTTAACCAGCTTTTTCAGATTTTTGAACAGGCAGGATGTTTCTTTCGTTGCATTTTTATCTATAGGGAGATCCTGTCCGGCTGATTGAAAAGGCAAAATGAAAATTGCGAACACCGTGAATAGAAATAAAAAAAATATGCAACGCCCTTTGTTCATATAAAGCCTGTTCATTTTTTTCAGGATGAGAAATAAAAAACCTGGCCCTTTATTTTTAATCTTACAGAAACCAGGTTTAATATTTGACAATCATCAATGAATTAATTTAATCCCATAGCATCTACATAGATGGTAAACCCACCACTGCCACTGTATTCTTTGACCCAAATATCAGTGAGCGCAGTTGCACTGGTAAGCGAAGAAATAGGGAATGAATAATCTGTCCATGCACCTTCAACAAGGGCAATGGTATGAGAATCTGCTGCATTTAAACCGATATTGATTTGTTTGCCTGCACTACCCGGACCTCCGAAAATAGAGATCTTGAAAGTGGTATAACTTCCTATACTTATATTGGCGCCTCCCAATTGTAATGGAGAACCATATCCGCCTACATAAGTAATCTTAGCAGATTTTGATCCTGCTCTTACAGGAGAAGTATTATCATAATCTACAGTGCCTCCCCATCCACCTCCAATATAACCAGAGCTTGTCCAGTTGGAAGTAACGCCTTCATCATAGAAAGGAAAAGCTACAGTCGGCGGAGGAACGCCACCACTGATTTCAAGGATGTCTGGTGATTTAACAGTATCAATACCCGGAGCTGTAACACCAAGTGTTATCTGGCCTCTTAATACTCCATTAGGAACCGTCACCACGATCTGTGTCGGTGATTGGCTTACAAATGAAGTAACAGCTGCGGCATTTTCAAAAGCAATGGAAGTAACCATATCCAGTTTGGTTCCTGTAACAGTAAGATTTGCTGCCGGGAAAACAGGATTTGGAGATACAGAAGTAACAGTAGGCAATATCACATCCAGATCATTTGCCGAAGTGGTTTGTATAGTAGAAGCAGCTTCCAACTTTATTTTTCCTTTGCGTGTACCGCCGGGAATTTTAACTACTAATTGGGTAGCTGTCTGGCTTACAAAAGAGGTGACTGCCGGTGCAACTCCTGAAAAAATCACTTTTTTTACCAGGTCAAGATCAGTACCGGTAATGGTAAGATTCGTTCCTATATTGATGAGCGCCGGAGAGAATGTTGTAGTAACAGGTAATACTATCGGCAAATCTGCTGTTGAAATGGTTTGTACACCTGAAGCAGCTTCCAGCGTCAACTTACCTTGTTGGGCAGTTTCAGGGACCTGGACTACCAATTGAGTAGCCGACTGACTTACAAAAGAAGTAACTGCTGTTGGTACTCCGGTGAAGAAGACTTTCTTAGCCAGGTCGAGATCAGTTCCGGTAATGGTTACATTAGTCATAGGTTTTACAGGCAGCGGCGCCATAGCAGTAACCAGGGGCAGCGTAACCTTCAACGTATCTGCCGTTTCCATGTCTGCTGAATCCGTTCCTGTGTAATGGAGGATCAATGGTCCCGTTTGAGCATCAAGCGGAATCTGGACAACCAACTGGTTGATCGATTGACTGACAAATGTCTCAACTACTTTATCATCTGAAAAAGTTACTCTGTTGACCCAGTTAAGAAAATTTCCCGCGATCGTTACATTTTCTCCCGGGCGAGCCTGGGCGGTAAGAGAAGAAACGGTAACGAGTGCATCCAGGTTTAACTGTGTTTTCGTTACGATATCCTCTCCTGGTGTTTTTAATGTCACAAACCCTTTTACCGCAGTTGCCGGTACGATCAGCAAAATCAATTCAGATGTTTTAACCTTAAAACTTGCCTGATCCACAACGGCCGCATTTCCCGTAAAAACGATAGAAGTGACTTTGTCCAGGTTACGGCCTATAAAGCGTAATGTGTCTCCATGCCGTGCACCGGTTGGTCCAAAACTTAATAATTCTACCTTGTTCGAGGAAGAAGAGCTATTGTTATCTTTTTTGCAGGAGGTAAGACAGGCTATCGGGACCAGCAGTGCTACCAGGCAAAAGAGTTTTATATTATATATTAATTTCATTGTTGGTTCTTTTATGTAGACGTTGTTATGATTATGGCAATACTTTTGGAACTACACGGAAGTTGTCAAACGAAATATCTGCGTCCAGATCTCCGGCTCCATGGAAAAGCAGCCTGCTCCAATAACCAGTGGCACTTACTGTTGGCCGTACAGCATAACTTGCTACGACGGTTTCAAAAGGAATCACTACTGTTTGCCATTGACCCTTGGTATCGTATGGTGGGCTCCACAGGTAGGCATTATTATCTTCTGCCAGCAACGCCACATTTATTTTTAGCATGTTGGATGTATACGGCTTGGTTGTATTCACTTCAAATTTCAGGTTGTAATCCTGGGGTTTAAGGATCGCTGCATCAGGAATGTTTTTGCTGTGCACCGGCATAGCAGAAGCAGGTCCGCCGGCAAGTTCGTTCCAGCTCCAGGCAGCAATACTTTTCTGGAAGCGCAGGTAATTTCCGCTGATAATAGGAGGATCATTCGGACCAGGATTGCTGATTACATAAGAAGCGTTCCACCATCCTTCATACGGATCACTATCAATAAATACATTCCTGTTATCCTTGAACCAAAAATCTGATTTAGTAATACCGAAATTCGTTTTAACAGTGACAGGTCCCGCTGTTGCACCTACCGGTACTCTTACCTGGAGATTTTGTGCATCGTCAGATATCGCAACGATCTCACCAGTTACACCGCCTGTGAATGTTACTTCGATCGGTGCATAAAAGAAATTACCCCGTATGGTAGCCACTTCCCCTGTATTTACAAATTCACAAACCATACTGCTTACAACCGGTTTGCTGATCTGCACTTCGAAATCATAATACAATACTGTCCCATCGGAAAAAATAAGTTTCATTTTGTTGCTGATCTCTTTGGGGATCGGACTGGGCACACTTACAAGAATTGTCGTGTTGGTAATATACGTAGGCGTTAAATTGGCCTTTTGATCATTGAACCAGAGTTCGGTTACATTCTGTAAGTTCTCACCTACAATAGCAATGAGCTGCCCCTGGCTGGCTCCTACCAGTAACGAATCGGATGAAGTAGGGGTGGTAACCCGTACATATTTAATGCGTGGTGCTCCGCCGCTGTTCGAATTGTCTTTGGAACAGGAAGTTAACATACTTCCCATTGCAATTGCCGTAGCAAACAGCAGGAAAACATTTAATTTTTTTATTTGACTAAGCATCTTTATAAAATTTAGGTATGTTAAGTTTTATGGATAGTCTACTCCTGGTTGAGCAAGGTTAGGCGCCTGGGTTTTTTCCTGTGCCGGTATTGGCAGCAAGAAGTTACCTGAGTTGGCGTTGATCGTTCTTTCCGTAGTCGACCACGGAGTTTTTATAAATGTCCATGATGTAGGATTCGGGAAAACATCGGGTGCAGCCTTAAATAATCCCCTGTCCTGCGAATTCAGGATAGCATATGCTTTAGTGGGGTTATAATAATGAAGGCTTACCAGGTCATACCAGCCCATACCTTCCATAGCAAATTCGATAAAGCGCTCTTTCAGGATATCATCCAGTGTAAGCGGAGTAATTTTTTCAGGCAGTCCTGATCTCATGTGCACTTTATTAAAATTAGCCATGGCCATCGCATCTGTAGTAGAAGCGCTGTTACCCAACGTTGCTTCTGCATAGATCAAATACATTTCTGCCAAACGTTGCATGTAAGTATTATTAGGATAACGCTGCGCTTCAACAGGTATACCTAAATCAACTGCTTTTCCGACTACATATTTCTTGATACTGGCGAAGTTGACATCTCCGTTAACATACGGGAAGATCAGTTTCTGACTTACACCATTTGTTGTTTGTGTGATCTCGGGGTAATTCGCTCCGGGCAACATATAAGTCGCTTTGAGACGCTGATCCAATGTACGGCCCTGTAATGTATCGGTACCGATAGCAGCAATGCCATCATAAAGGCTCAGCATCCACCAGGTAGCACCTTTATCACCACCCCAGCCTTCTACGCTGATATCAGGACTGAAATTTAAATAAGAAGGTACACTGTTTCCTACACCATACCCAGGGTCGCCCGGCAGGAATACCCATTGCAATTCGAATAATGATTCACTGTTGTTATCGTATGGATATTTAAACAGGTCGGCATAGTTCGTCAGTAATTTACGACCGCTGTTATTGATCACCCTTTCTGCATAATATTTGGCGCTGTCAAGAAACACCTGATTCCTTGTTCCGCCATTCGCTTCCACACCGGCTCTTGTCAGGTAAAAACGGGCGAGCATACCTTCCGCGGACCATTTGGTCAGGCGACCTGTTTGTATAGCCACTTCCGGTAAATCGGCCGCTACGGCGCGCATTTCACGTGTCATAAAGCGCCAGATACTTTTAACGGTATTTTTATGAAGAGAAGTATCGTTTAACAAAGCGATATTGTCCTCGATGATCGGCACTTCACCCCAGTTGCTGACGAGGAAGCGATAAGCCAGTGCTCTCATAAATCTGGCTTCTGCAATCGCCATTTTTTTCACCGTTGGTGAAACAGCCGCTGTTGCATACTTATTGATATTGGTGATCGCCAGGTTGGACTGACCCACTACAATAAAGAAAGAGCGCCAGGCAGCTCCGTTCTCAGGCGTCAGATCGGTCGTATTGAATAACACATTTCCCCTGTCGTTATAAGCAGAGTAAGCCGTTCCTGCACGAAAATCGCCCAGGTTATAAGAGGCTTTATCGTTGTAGTCAAACCACACTTTACTATACAACAGATCGGTAGCAGCTAATACCTGCTCGTCTGTTTTATAGAAACTGGCATCCACCACCGAATCGGTCGGAGGTTTTTCCAGGAAAGTCTTTTTGCAACTGAGTGCGAAAAGGGCGGTTACGAAAACGCCGGTCAATAATTTTATATGATGTATATTTTTCATCTTGATTCTTTTAAAAGTTTACACCTAAGCTGAATGTGTATACAGGAGTTAAAGGATAACGTCCGAAATCTAACCCGATCGCCTGGTTACCTGTGTTGGCATTGGCGCCTACATAAGAACCAACTTCCGGATCAAATCCTGAATAACCGGTAATGGTAAGTATGTTCTGAACACCTACTGTCGCTTTAACACCTTTCACCAGTTTTTGTCTCCCGATCAATGATTCGGGCAGGTTATAGGAAAGCGAGATATTCTTTAACCGTACAAACGAACCATCCTCTACCCACTTGCTGCTTGTTGTGTTGTAGTTATTATCGTTAGCTATCTGTGAATTCGTGAACCTTGGTACATCTGTACCTGCATTCTCGATCATAGGTTCGCCGGCTTTCATCACCACTCTTGCATAATTCAATGCATCTTTCAACAGGTTCCTGCTGGTATAGATCGTAGATGTTTTTGAATTCACTTTCGCCAATTGGTTGTATACATCCTGTCCGAATGTTCCGGTGATCAGGATGCTCAGGTCAAATCCCTTATAAGAGAAAGAGTTGGTAAATCCACCGAATATCTTTGGCCATGGATTACCGATATATGTTTCATCATGAAAATCGATGATGCCATCGCCATTGATGTCTTTATATTTTACATCACCTACCCATACACCGGTACTTGGGTCGGCAGGCAGCCTGTTACCATTGTTATCGACACGGACAGCGCTATGCGCAATGTCATCAAGCGACTGGAATAATCCTTCCTCGATATAACCACGGAACAGCCAGGGGGCATGTCCCACGGCAGAACGTTGTGTCCAGTTGTCCAGCCACCAGGAAGTACGATCCACGAAAGCTGCATCGGAATAGAATTTCTCGATGTTTGTTTTAAATCCTGAAATATTGAAATTGGATTCCCATCTGAAATCTTTAGTGCTCACATTGACTGTGTTGATAGTGATGGCCCATCCTTTTGTTTTCAGCTCACCTATGTTTACGGAAGGATTACCTACCGCACCCGTACCACTTGTACCCATGTACCATGGCAATGGATTATCCATGATCAGGTTGTCAGTGTTCTTGATATAATAATCAGCTTCGAGAGAGATCCTGTTCTTCAAGGCACCGATATTAATACCGACATTGGTTGTTTTGGTTTGTTCCCACTGCAAGGCAGGGTTGCCATAACGGTTAGGCATAAATCCTGTTCCAAGATCTGTAGGCCCGGTTGTTAATGGTGAATAGATACCACCGTTTCCCTGGTTACCTGTCAGACCAATTTCAAATCTGAATTTCAGTTCACTGATAGCAGGTACATTAAAGAAATGTTCCTGTGATAATCTCCAGGCAGCTGATACAGAAGGGAAGGTACCCCACCTGTTCTCAGATCCGAAATTGGAAGAACCATCACGGCGCACATTTCCTGTTATCAAATATCTGTTATCAAAGTTATAGTTGATCCGTCCGAGATAGGATTCCATCGCCCAGGGACCGGAACCACCACCATTGGTACCGGGCGCTGCTCCTGCATTCAGGTCAAATACATTATTGGTAAGAAACCCAGATCTGCGGGCGCTGATATTTTTCCAGGAAGATTGTTGTGATTCATGACTGACCATCACACCAAAATTGTGTTTACCAAACTGCCTGTTATACTCTGCCAGCTGGTTAAAGTTCATATACGCGCTCATACCCACAAATTCACTAAGCGTGGCCGATGTATTGATCGCCCAGCCAATTGCATAAGTAGGGTTGAAATAAACAGAATTGGAATAATTGATATCTGTATTGAAAGATGTTCTTAATGTCAATCCCTTGATCGGATTCAGGCTAAGGTTCAATCCACCCTGGAACTGTCTTTTCTTATTTGTATTTTTTCTCAGATTGGCAATCGCTACAGGGTTCACCGGTGCATATTGATTTGCTCCATTGATGATATCACCACCACCCCAGTCGCCATTCAGGTTCTTTACAGGTACCTGTGGTGTCAACTGTAAGGCATCTGATATAACGCTTTCAGAACTGGTAGTCAGTTTTTCATCGATCTGGTTGAAATTAAGATTGGCACCGATCGTTACCCATTCTCTTGGTTTATTATCCAGGTTCATCCGGAAACCATACCTGTTAAAACCAGAACCAAGCGCCACACCTTCTTGTTTCAGGTATTCACCTGACATATAATAAGTAGTAGTATTGCTACCACCGCTCACACTCAGCTGGTGCTTTTGCATGCTGGCATTATTGAACAATTCTTTTTGCCAGTCTGTTCCCGGTCCTAACAAGGAAGGATCGAGAAATTCGGCAGGTGTGGTACCACCGGCTATATCGTGATATTGTTTTACGATCTGCGCATATTCCGGCAGGTTCATCACATCCAGGTGTTTGGGTGTGGTTTGAATATTATATTGAACGCCATAGTTCAGTTTCATTTCACCGGCTTTACCGCGCTTGGTAGTAATTAATAATACTCCGTTGGTCGCACGGGAACCGTAAATAGCTGTTGCTGAGGGACCCTGTAGTACCTGGATATCTTCGATATCGGCAGGGTTCAATCCAGACAGTGGGTTGGAAGAATTGGTTGTTCCGCCACCCTGCACCTGGATACCATCAATTACATACAGCGGCTCTGTATTACCATTGATAGAGCTGATACCCCGGATGAAAACAGAAATACCCCCGCCTGGCTGACCGGAGTTCTGTGTAATGTAAACACCCGCGGCCCGGCCCTGAATGGCCTGTTCGACCGTGGTATTGATCGTTCGCTCAATATCCTTCGAGGATACTGTTGTCTGGGCGCTGGTCAGGTTACCCCGGCGGGATTTACCATAACCAATTACCACGACTTCATTGAGTTTGGCATCTGCGAGCTCCATAGAAACCGAGACATTGGTAACATTCGCAATGGAAACTTCTTTGGGTTTCGCACCTACGTACGAAACAACCAGTGTAGTTGCATTGGCCGGTACAGATAACCGGAACGTTCCATTGGGCTCAGTAATAGTGGCCGCTCTTGAATTACCTTTTAAGGAAATGGAAACCCCGGAAAGAGGAGTTCCGTTCTGATCGGAGATGGTACCCGTTACCAGCCGGTTGGCCTGGCCGATAACTACCATAGGCGAGAAAATAAGGGCATAGAGCAATATGCCCAAAGCAGCAAGACGTTTGTATCTCATATAGCAATCGAGTTTTGCCAAATTTAACTTCTTTCAGTTTCTAACAACTAGTATAATTTTATCCCATCCTGATGCTTTATCGACTTTAGCCCTTCTGAATATTTGATAATGACCCTATAAGAGCCGCTTCTGGCTAAGTAAAAAACATTATTTATATCCTTCATGCAAATGATATTATTTTATCCTGATTTCTCTAATTTTAGGCACAATTGAGCCATATGCAAAATATTATCCGGGAGATAACGCCCCTGACACAGAGCGATTGCTTTACGATTTTTACCCGTGTAAAATCGGAATTTGACTTCCCGATGCATTGCCACGAGGAACTGGAATTGAATTTTATCATGAATGCCAAAGGCGCCAAAAGGGTGGTGGGCGATCATATCGACGAGATCGACGATATGGAACTGGTGCTGGTCGGGTCCAACCTGCCCCATGTATGGCAAACCCATAAATGTAAAAGCAAGGAGATAAAAGAGATCACGATCCAATTTCACAAAGATCTCTTTGATGAAAAGTTCCTGCGCCGTAACCAGCTTAGTTTTATCCGTAAGATGCTGGAACAATCAGCAAGAGGTATCATGTTTTCCACCCAAACCATCGAACAGATCAAACCCCGGCTGATGATACTGACACAAAAACAGGGATTCGATTCCGTACTTGAACTGCTTTCTATCTTACATGATCTTTCCATCTCGCGTAATATGCATACGTTGTCTGATGCTACATTCAGTAATGCAGAGTTATCCTATAACAGCCGTCGTATCGAACGGTCTATCGAATACATGAACCAGAATTTCCAGAAGCCGATCACGTTAACAGAAGTAGCCAAACTGGCGAATATGACAGACGTATCGTTCAGCCGCTTTTTCCGCAGCCGCACCGGCATCACATTTATGGATAGCCTGCTGGAAATGAGGCTGGGTCATGCTTCCAGGCTATTGATAGATACCACTCAATCAGTAGCGGAAGTGGCTTACAATTGCGGCTTTAATAATATCTCCAACTTTAACCGTCTCTTTAAAAAGAAGAAAGGCTGCACCCCGAAAGAGTTCAGGGAGAGCTATAGCTATGGAAGCAGGGTCTTCATCTGAGTAAGCTCTATGTGAAACCTATGTATCCTATGTGTCCTATGTGGTAAAAAAGCTGACTGGCGTAATCTCACCACATAGGACACATAGGAAGGCGCACATAGGTCTATAAACGAAGAAAGCAGGCCGGATATGAATCCTGCGCCTGCTTTCTTTTTTCCCGTTTTAGTACCAGTTATTTATAGTTTCACAAACTTTCTTACAATCTTCTTATTACCTGATAAAATGATCTGGAGAAAATAAGTACCCGGTGTGTAATTGCTGACATCCATTGTCTTTTTCAATGTCGCCTGGTTCTTGACAACTGTTTCTCCTGTCATAAAGCGGTTGCTCGCATCATAGATCGTAATATCTACCTTACCTGTGTTATTACCCGAGTATTCGATATTCAGGTTAGAACTTGCAGGGTTCGGATAAATATTACAGAATAATCCTTCACCGCTTTGTGTCTTGACGATCACTTTTACCTGGATCGTTGAAGAAGCACCTCTGTTATCTGTTACTTTCAGTTCGAAGATGTATTCCCCGATCATCAGGTCAGCCAGTTGAAGTGAAGAAGAAACCCTGTTGGCTATCACCAGTTGCGAAGGACCAGAGATCTCTTTCCACTCGTAAGCAGAGATCACACCATCAGGATCGGATGAACTGGTTCCATATAATGTAGCTGTATTCACAGGAAGTGTGACCACGATATCAGCACCTGCATTGGCAACCGGCGGTTTATTCGCTGGTGGTGGTGGAGCAGGAGCCGGGTTTACCACTACAGTTATATCATCTGTATCTGTTGCATTATCATCATCCGTTACTGTCAGGCGGAACACATACGTGCCCTGCACCAGTCCTGATACAGCATTGGAAGCGCCTGCTGCATTGGCAAACGTATAAGTCGTTGGTCCGCTTACGCGTGTCCATGCATAAGTGATGATCCTGCCGTCTGCATCGGTAGATGCAGAACCATTCAGTGTTGTTGAACTGGTTGGCAATGTCATTACGATATCATTGCCCGCATTCGCTGTCGGCGGCTGGTTAGGCGGCGCCGGTGCAGGATTCACTGTTACCGTCACCTCATCCGTTGCTGTTGCATTATCATCATCCGTTACTGTCAGGCGGAACACATACGTGCCTTGTACCAGGTTGCTGAGACCGGTAGAAGAAGCGCTTGCATTAGCCATGGTAAATGTAGTGGGTCCGCTTACACGTGTCCATGCATAGCTGCGGATATTACCATCTGCATCTGTACCGCTACCGGTTAAGGTAGTCGTATTGGTTGGTAAGGTGATCGTGATATTATTACCTGCATTCGCTACCGGCGGCTGGTTAGGCGGTGGAGGCGCAGGATTCACTGTTACTGTTACGAATGCCGTAGCGATCGCTCCATTGGCATCAGCCACAGTCAGGCGGAACACATACACACCCTGTACAAGATTAGATAAAGTAGTAGTAGATGCATTCGGCGTTCCCAGCAGGAATGTATTCGAACCGCTGATCTTGCTCCAGGCATAGCTTACAATATTATTATCAGGATCTGTACCACTACCGGTCAGCGTTGTCGAGTTGACTGGCAATGTCAGTGTGATATCATTACCTGCATTGGCTGTCGGCGGCTGGTTAGGCGGCGCTACAGCTGCATTCACTGTTACAGTTACGAACGCGGAAGCAGTTGCTCCATCATCATCGGTTACTGTTAAACGGAATACATAGATACCCTGTACCAGGTTATTCAATGTAGTGCTGGAAGCAGCAGGGGTTCCGAGTGTAAATGTAGCCGGACCACTGATCTTGCTCCAGGCATATCCATCGATCGTACCATCAGGATCGATACCACTACCATTCAGTGTGGTTGAATTAGCCGGTAAAGTAAGTGTAACATCGTTACCTGCATTGGCTGCCGGCGATTGGTTAGGCGAAGTAGCCGGTGCATTGACAGTGATGGTTACATAATCTATATCGCTGGCTCCGTCATCATCGGTAGCCTTGAAGCTGAATACATAAGTACCCTGTACCAATCCTGTCAGGTCGGTAGTTGCAGCAGCCGGATCGGCAATCGTATAGGTAGCCGGTCCGCTGATCATTTCCCAATGTCTCGATGCGATCGTTCCATCTGCGTCGGTAGCCGTTCCCTGTAACTGTGTAGAGTTGTCAGGAAGTATCAGTGTTTTATTGGTACCTGCATTTACCACAGGCGGTTGATTTAATACAGGTAATGCATTGACAACAACGCTTACATCATCGGTAGAAGAAACGCCGTCGTTATCAGTTACTGTTAAACGGAATACATAAGTACCCGCTACCAGGCTGTTTACAATGCTTATCGCGGATAATGGTGATAATAAAGAGAACGTAGCCGGTCCGCTGACCCTGCTCCATGAATAGCTTTGGATATTGCCATCAGGATCGGAAGAAGCACTACCATCCAATGTTACCAATGCAATAGGTAATGTAGTAATCATGTCATTACCTGCACGGGCAACAGGAGCCTGGTTAGGTACCGGGTTTACCGTTACTGTTACATTATCAGTAGCTGTCAGGCCACCATTATCAGTCACTGTTAAACGGAATACATAAGTACCCGTTACAAGACCGGACAAACTGGTAGTCGCCGCATTGGCCGTTCCCAAAGTATAAGTAGTGGGTCCGCTTACACGTGTCCATGCATAGGTTAATGTACCATTTTCAGGATCTGTACCGCTACCATTCAAAGTAGTCGAGTTGGCCGGCAATGTCAATGTGATATTATTCCCGGCATTGGCTGACGGAGCCGTGTTGACCGGAGGATTCACCGTTACCGTTACATTATCCGTAGCGGTTAAGCTGCCATTATCAGTCACTGTTAAACGGAATACATAAGTACCCGTTACAAGGCCGGACAAACTGGTAGTCGCCGCATTGGCCGTTCCCAAAGTATAAGTAGTGGGACCGCTTACACGTGTCCACGCATAGGTTAACGTACCATTTTCAGGGTCAGTACCCCGACCTGTTAATGTAGTTGAATTATCAGGCAATGTGAGTGTGATATTATTGCCTGCATTCGCTGTCGGCGGCTGGTTGACCGGTGCAGCAACGGTTACTGTTACATCATCGGTAGCAGTTGCGCCGGCATTATCGGTCACTGTTAAACGGAATACATAAGTGCCTGCTACCAGTGTGCTCAACGCAGAAGTAGCTGCATTGGGGGAACCTAATAAGTAGGTAGTCGGTCCGCTTACCCGCGTCCATGCATATGTCAATGCACCACCTTCAGGGTCAGTGCCGCTACCTGTTAAAGTAGTAGAAGTAGCCGGCAGTGTCAGGTTAATATTATTTCCTGCATTCGCTGTGGGGGGTTGGTTACCTGGTGGCGGTGGTGCAGTAGAAGATGGTGCTACATCGGCATAGGTAGCATTTTCATTTCCTATACGAAACTCATCGATATAAAATATACGTTGTGTTTGTGTGGTAGAGATACCGCTGGCAGGTGGAGCCCAGGTCCATTTGTTGATACCCACTTTCATATAGCTACCGCCGGTACTGTTGGTCCTGATACCACTTTTATTAACCATCAGCACACCATCCTTCCATACCTGTATGATACCAGTATTGGAAGTGGTCCATTTTACGTGCATAACGATATCAAACCATTGGTTGGAAACAACAGGACCCAGATCATTAGGCGTATTCGTATTGTTGATACATTGTTGTATCCGCATACGACCACCCTGTATCTGGATAGATAACGGAGGGCAGGTGCCATCCACATCATGCCATTGCAGGATACATTCAGCACCATTGTCTGCGCCATAATTAGAAAGATAGTAGCTCAACCCGTACCATCTTTCCATTTCCTGGTTACTGGCACCGCCGGCACCGGTTGGTTCGATCTCTGCTCTTACAGATGATGATACGATCGGGTCGGTACTGCGAAGATCGAATTTAACGGAACTGTTGCCTGCTCTTGCAAATGCAGACGATTGCGTTACTGAATAACTGCAACAAAACTGGTTACCGTACTGAAAACCGGCAAATGGAAGAGAGCCCTCAAATCCTGTTTCCATGACGAGGTTCTGCCTTTGCGCATTAGAGAAGTTCGAAAAAATAGTGGTGGAAAAAAGAAATAGAATGGATAATAGCCATGGTGGTTTTACATAGGTAACGTTGGATTTCATAGCCTTTTTGTTTTTCATAAAAAAATTGGACATGGATATAGAATTGACCTGACAACTATCGAAATGTTAAAAGGAAAATTCCGTAAAACATTTGACAAAGATTATACCAAAGGAAGAGATTCTTTCAACAATCCATCAACAAAAAACTGCACATCTAAATAATTGAGTACATTCCTTAACATGATTGTGAAAATACCGAGGAACAACTACGTATGCGATTGATCTTGGTCAAGCAGTTATCATAAACGACTGATATTGACAAACTACTGAAAACCGCACCCAGAGAGGATTTTATCTTATTGTGAATACGTTATTATACTTAGGTTATCTTACTACGCAAACATCCCGCTGATAAGGCCAACGGGATGTGGATGGGTACATACCTTTTCTTCTATAGTGGTTTTTCCGTCAAAACATTTTATGGCTTTCGCGTCATGCGAAAGTAAACCGGTTAACTGCAACCGCCCTGGTTACCGCAGTTCAAACATTTGTAACAGGTGCCGCTGCGCATCATGATATGACCGCACACATTACAAGCCGGTGCATCGCTTTGCATACTCTTGGCTGCAGAATTCACTGCATCCATCGCCGTATCCATCTTTACCGATTGGGCTGCGCGTTGATTTTTTACCGGCTGTGGTGCAATACCTCCTGAAGCAGATGGCGTGATCCGCACACTGGATAATTCAGGCTCTTTTTCATATTCCAGTCCGGAGGGCACTTCATCCCAATCATCAGCGCCTGTATTCATTACTTCCGGTTTGTCGAGTACATGCACGAGGTCCGTACGACCCAGGTATTCATATCCGAGCATGCGAAAGATAAAGTCCACGATGGAAGTTGTGGATTTGATATTCGGATGTTCTACAAAACCAGACGGATCGAATTTGGTGAATGCAAATTTATCAACGAATTCTTCCAGCGGTACGCCATATTGAAGACCGATGGAGATCGAAATAGCAAAACAGTTCATCATGCTGCGCATGGTAGCTCCTTCTTTTGCCATATCGATAAAAATCTCTCCCAGCGTACCATCACCATATTCGCCGGTGCGAAGAAAGATCGCCTGTCCATTGATCTTTGCTTTTTGCGTAAATCCCCTGCGTTTGGCAGGTAAGGAACGGCGCTCTACGATAGAAGCCAGTTTCCTTTTGAGCTTGGTATCAGGAGAGGATTGCACTCTCTTCTGCACTTCTTCCAGCAATTCTTCTACGGTAAGTTTACCAAGATCAACGATGTTCGATTCCCTTACAGGCTGTTGGCTGCTGGCTACCGGCGGCTGACTGCCGGCTGCAGGCTGGGAGCTGCCAACTGCAGTACTGTCTTTCTTCTTTTTATCACTCTTATTGCTGAGTGGCTGAGACAGTTTGGATCCATCGCGGTAGAGTGCGCAGGCTTTTAATCCCAACTGCCAGCTCAGTAAATAAGAATCGGCGATCTCTTCCACCACCGCTTCATGTGGCAGGTTGATCGTTTTGGAAATAGCGCCGCTGATAAATGGTTGTGCGGCGCCCATCATGCGGATATGGCCATGCGCATGGATATAGCGCAGGCCTTTCCTTCCGCATTTGTTGGCACAGTCAAAAACGGGCAAATGTTCTTCCTTCAGGAAGGGGGCGCCTTCGAGCATCATGGTGCCGCAGATAAAATCATTGGCAGCTTCCATTTGCTCATCGGTAAATCCAAGCGCTTCCAGCAGGCTCCATTCAAAGTCGTTGTATTGCTCAGGGACAAAGCCGAGCCGCTGTAAACACTCTTCACCCAGTGTATACTTGTTAAAAACAAAGCCAATTTCAAAGGCCGTAACTACGGCAGCATCCAGGCGCTTGATCTCATCTGCAATG
>CAMLGR010000079.1 GCA_946479615.1 uncultured Bacteroidota bacterium
TATCGTTGTAAAGAATGCCAGCGAAGTGCTTATTTTTCTTTCGGCTGCTACGAGTTTTAACGGGTTTGATAAATGTCCCGATTCAGAAGGCAAGGATGAAAGCAAACTGGCCGCACAATATTTATATGCAGCGGTTAAAAAGAAATGGTCGCTTTTATTTGCTGGTCATGTAACAGATTTTCATAAATATTTTAACCGGGTTTCTTTCAAGCTCGCCCTTCCCGCCGATAATGCCAACGCATCATTGCCTACCAATAAGCGGATGATCGGTTATGCAGAAGGAGCGGCTGATCCTTCGCTCGAGACATTATACTTTCAATATGGCCGGTATCTGTTGATCTCCTGTTCCCGCCCGGGAAGCCCGGCTGCCAACCTGCAGGGAATATGGAACAAGGAATTGCGTCCGCCATGGAGCGCTAACTATACCACGAATATCAATGTGCAGATGAATTACTGGCCCGCCGAGCCATTGAATCTTTCTGAAATGCATCTGCCTTTCATAGAATTCATTAAACATGCTGCTGTAACCGGTGCTGTAACGGCTAAAGAATTTTATCATGCAGGTGGATGGGCCGTTCATCATAACAGTGATCTCTGGGCCTTATCAAATCCTGTAGGTGACCTGGGCAAAGGCGACCCCACCTGGGCCAACTGGACCATGGGTTCTCCCTGGCTGTCGCAACACCTGTGGATGCATTACAGTTTTACAAAAGATAAAAAATTCCTGAAAGAAACTGCTTACCCGTTAATGAAAGGCGCAGCTGCTTTTTGTCTTGATTTTTTACAGGAGGATAAGAATGGGTACCTCGTAACCGCGCCTTCTGTATCACCGGAAAATGCCTTCTTCGATGATAATGGAAAAAAAGCAAGTGTGTCTATTGCTACGACAATGGATATGTCGATCATCCGGGATTTGTTTACCAACCTGATCGAAGCCTCAAAAGAACTAAATGAAGATGCAGAGTACCGTAATATGCTGATTGAAAAAAGAAACAAGCTATATCCTTTACATATCGGTAAAAAAGGAAACCTGCAGGAGTGGTACAAAGACTGGGAAGATCCGGAACCGCATCATCGTCATGTGTCTCATTTATTTGGTTTGTACCCTGGCCGGGAAATATCCCCGGTTACCACACCTGAATTTGCCGCAGCAGCAAAGAAAACACTGGAACTGCGGGGTGATGCCGGTACCGGCTGGAGCCTCGCCTGGAAAATAAACTTCTGGGCACGGTTGCGTGATGGCAATCATGCATACACAATGATCAGGAGTTTATTGCGCATTACTGGTCAGTCGGGTACGAATTATTCCAATGGAGGAGGTTCCTATGCGAACCTGTTCGATGCGCATCCTCCTTTCCAGATCGATGGCAACTTTGGTGGAGTAGCAGGCATGGGAGAAATGATGTTGCAAAGTCATGCGGGTGATATCGATCTGTTACCTGCGATGCCCGATAGTTGGAACACCGGTGAAATAAAAGGATTGAAGGCAAGAGGAAATTTTGAAATAGCGATGCAGTGGAAGAATAAAAAGATCACACAGGCCCGGATCAAATCCCTGGCCGGTGGCATTTGTAAAGTAAGAACAACTATACCTGTGCAGGTAAAAGGAATGAATGTAAAATCCAGTGCCGATGCCAATGGATATGTGCTGGAGTTTACTACGGTGAAAGGGAAAGAATATATTCTTTCCCCGTTATAAATAAGAACTGATTATTTCAAACAGGTGCAGTACGGTCATACCGGCTGTTCCTGGTTCAGGCTAATGATTGTTTATGCGACCGATTAACTTGCTGGATGAGAATTTGGTTCTCTGGAACAACTTCCGTGCGGGAGATGCCGATGCATTTGGTGAATTGATGCGCCTGCATTACAATGACCTGTATAATTACGGCAGTCGTTTTACCCGGGAAGCCGAACTCGTAAAGGATTGCATACAGGACCTGTTTCTCGTGCTCTGGAAAAACAGAACGACCATCAATGAGACTTCTTTTGTAAAATATTACCTGCTTAAATCACTGCGCCGGAAACTGAATAAGGAGATCACCAAGCGGAAAAATTCACTGGTAACGGTCTATTCTGAATTTGAATTTGGAGGATTGTTTATCCACGGTCAATCGGTGGAACAAAAGATCATCCTGGAAGAAAATTTGTCTGCACTGGCTATTAAAATGCGCCGGATGCTGGCGAATCTTTCCAGGCGTCAGCAGGAAGTGATCTATTTGCGGTTTTATATGGATGCAGATATCGAAGAGATCGCAGATATTATTTCACTGAACCGCCAATCGGTCTATAATTTATTGCATGATGCATTGAAAAGACTGAAAAAACTATCCGCTCAAAAAGATTTCTCCTTTTCCGGTTTCCTGAATCTCTGGGTTTTCTCTCTTTAACACTTTTCTATATGAAACCTATGTCTCTATTTGGTAAAAGCGAGTAGAAAGGGGTTAGTAGCAAGCAGGAATCCTGCTCCCATTCACCACTCGTCATTTCCTGCTATCCATTTTACTACATAGGAACATCCGCACACACAAGGCTTATGAGCAGTGGAAAAAATTATTTAGCAAAGCCAGTAGATTTTCAGCCTGTCTGTCTTTATATATATACTGACGGTACAACTAACTGCTCCATATGCAAAATTTTGAATGCAATAGCATCGGGGACCTCGTATTTAACCGGTCATTCAGGGAATGGGTATTATCGCCCACAACTGCAGACACCGGTTTCTGGGAAAACTGGATCGCTGCCCATCCTGCCAAAAAGGAGATGATCAATCACTCCAAAGCGATCATTTATGCACTTCAGCATAATCTCACCGGGCTATCCGACGAAATGATCGATATAGAGATCAGGAACGTACTGCAAAAAATAAATACCATTCCTGCTAATGAAGCAGAGCCGGGAGAAGACGATTATCCAACGCGTCGTCTTTTATCCGTCCGTTTCCGGATTCTCCTCGCGGCAGCCATATTTACAGGGCTTATTATTGCTTCTTTCTTTTTATTGCGCAGCCCATCTTCCCCAAAGCCAATGGCTGTATATGAATCTTTTTTATCCAGCCAGAAAGATAGTTCAGCAGAACAAGTGAACAATAATGACACCGCAGAACTGGTCACCTTGCCCGATGGCAGTACTGCGTTGCTGGAACCCGGAAGCAAACTTGCTTATGCAAAGAATTTTTCTGCGGTGAACAGGGAAGTCTATCTCACCGGCGAAGCCTTTTTTGATGTCAGGAAAAATCCTTCACGTCCATTCCTTGTATTTACCAATTCTATTATCACCAAAGTACTTGGTACCAGTTTTCGTGTCAGGGCCTATACGACCGATCCGAAAGTAATAATTACGGTAAGAACCGGTAAGGTCTCTGTTTTCAAAACCAAAAATTTCAATACCAGCTATAAGGAAGGGACGGCGATGGGTGGTATTGTGGTAACGCGTAACCAGGCAGTGGTATACAATTCTTCCAATAGCAGTTTTAATAAAACACTGGCCGAGCAACCGGTGATCGTTCCTGCACCTGATATTTCTTTTTCTTTTGATGCCACACCGGTAAAACAGGTGTTCAAAGCAATGGAAGATGCTTATGGAATTCCATTTGTGTATGACGAAGAAACAATGTCAGGCTGTTCCTTATCGGCCGGTCTTGGTAATGAACCTTTTTATGATAAGCTGAATATCATTTGCAGGGCCATCAATGCTTCCTATGAAATGATCGATGGAAATATAGTAATCACATCCGGGGGATGTAAGAAATAAGTTGATTAAACAAGCCTATGGTGAATTCGTAGAACACATAAAAAAAGCCGGCAATGTTCAGACCATTACCAGCTTTATTGTCAACCCGTGAAGGAACCTGTTAAAAATGCCTTCAGGGTAAGTTTTGAATTCCTTTCAAAAAACAAAACAATTGAAGTTATGAAAAAAAAATTGAGTTATCGAATTACCGTTTTCATTATGAAAGTCACAGTTGTTCCGGTTCTTCTCTCTATGATAGCGCTTTGCTGCTATGCCAATGATACGCGTGGCCAGCAGGAGTTGTTGGAGAAGAAGATTACCCTGAAACTTCAGGATGAAGAGATCAGGAAAGTATTTTCCGAAATTGAAAAGATTACGGAAGTAAAGTTTGTGTACAGCCCGGAACTGATCGGAGCCTCGCGCAAAGTGACGATCAATGCGAGAAAGAAGGAACTGACAAAGGTCTTATCGGGGTTACTGGGGCCGCTCAATCTCCGGTATGAACTGATCAACAATTACCTGGTGCTTCGCAAAAAGGAAGGAAGCACCCCCATCGATGGTAATGATGAGAGTGTAGTTTCCTATAGCAACGATCCTGTTGTTATCAAAATAAGAGGAAGAGTTACTTCGGTCGATGGAAAACCGCTGGACGGTGCGAGTGTAACGGTAAAAGGTACTAATAACGGTACTACTACCAACCAGAATGGTGAATTCAGCCTGACAGTCGATAACGAAAAAGCAGTGCTGCTGATCTCTTATGTCAATTACCAGGACCGTGAAATCGTAGTAGGATCCAGTACATCCCTCGATATTAAATTAAACCTGGGTACGGATCAGCTCAGTGATGTAGTCGTGATTGGTTATGGTACACAAAAGAAAGTAACGCTGACCGGTTCGGTATCTTCTGTAAAAGGAGAGGAGTTGAAAGCAGTGCCTACAGGTCCTGTTGCCAATACCCTGGTCGGCCGTTTGCCTGGTTTGATCGCAAAAAACACAAGTGGTGAACCTGGTAGTGATGATTCAAAATTATTAATAAGAGGAAATAATACATTGGGTGATAACAGCCCGCTGGTAGTAGTAGATGGTATTGCGGACAGGGCGGGTGGTTTCAGCCGGATCGATGTAAACGATATTGAAAGCGTTACTATTCTGAAAGATGCTTCGGCAGCGATCTATGGTTCCCGTGCGGCTAATGGTGTGATCCTCGTGACCACCAAACGCGGTAAAGCAGGTAAAACAAAAATCACCTATTCCGTTAATCTTGGTTTGAGATCGCCCACGGTGATACCTGATATGGTGGATGCGGCTGATTATGCGACCGGTGTAAATGATATTGTAAGATTGATTGATCATAACCCGATACCTACTTATACTGCTGCAGAGATCCAGAAATTCAGGGATGGTTCCGATCCGGTCAATTACCCCAATATCGATCCGATCAAAGAATCGCTGCGTGATTACAGTACGCAGAACAGGCATAATTTAACGGTGTCAGGTGGCTCTGAAAATGTGAAATATTATACTTCTATTGGTTACCAGTACGAGAATAATATATTCAAACACAGCGCCAGCAATTACAAACAGTATAATATCCGTTCCAATATCGATATCCAGGCGAACAAGGATTTGCGTGTGTTCCTGAACCTCGCGCTTCGCCAGGAAGACAGGAATGCTCCCTTCGGTGGAAGAGGTACCGGTGAGATCTGGAGAAACATTGTACAGGGCGATCCTACACAGTTGCTGCAATATCCCAATGGATTGCTTCGTGCGGTATCGACCGGTGGTTATAACCCGTTAACAAGCGTGGATGGTACAACAGGTTATTCCAATAACAGGAGCACATATATTAACGCTGACCTTGGGTTTAACTGGGATTTCTCCAAAATCACCAGGGGTTTAGGCGCTGATGGAAGATTGTCATTCGATAAAACCAATGGTTTCTTTAAAAGCTTCAATAAAGCATGGGTATTGTATACATTGAACAATGTTACCAATCAGTACATGCCGCAGCAATACGGTCCTACCAATGCGGTGCTGAATGAGAATATGGGACAGGATGTGGGAATTACCGGGAATATCAGGCTGACATATAACAGGAGCTTTAACGGGATCCATAACTTAAACACATTCGTGGCATACGAACAATACGAAGACAAATACAATTATATCCAGGCCCAGCGCCAGAACTATGTATCTACCGCGATCGATCAATTGTTTGCCGGTGATACAAAAACAGCTACCAATGATGGCAATGCCAATCATACAGCGCGTCAAAACTATTTCGGACGTTTGGATTATTCCTATTCAGAAAAATATTTATTCCAGTTCAATTGGCGCTATGATGGTTCTGAAAACTTTGCTGCCGGAAAAAGATTTGGTTTCTTCCCGGGAGTATCGGTAGGATGGAGGGCGTCGGAAGAAAAATTCTGGAAAGAACATTTTTCGGCGATCAATTTTTTCAAGATCAGGGGATCATGGGGTAAAGTGGGTAATGATAAAATCAGTCCCTATCAATTCCTTACCCAATATACATTTGGACAAAACGGAATTTTTGGTGGTGAGAACCCGGTAGGATATACCGGTATTGTACAAACACAAACCGCCAATCCCGATGTATCATGGGAAGTAGGCACAACAGCAAACCTGGGACTGGAAGCGAAGTTTTTAAACAACGCACTTTCTTTCGAATTTGACATCTTCAAACAACAAAGAAAAGATATCCTGATCCCGCCGAATGCAACGGTTCCTTTATATGCAGGTCTTTCACTTCCTTATGTGAATGATGCTTCCTGCGAATCAAAAGGTTTTGAAACCTCACTGAATTATGCAAAGACGATTGGTAATGTACGCCTGAATGTAGGAGGTAACTTCTCCTTTGCACGGAGTAAAATTGTGAATGAGAACGAAGCGGCAGGAGTTCCTTATTACCAGAAAGCGACCGGCAAACCTATTGATGCGAATCGCTTATTATTCGAAGCGACCGGTATTTACAGAACAGCTGCTGATCTCGCCAAATATCCAGGTTTAGGTAATGTAGAACTGGGTGACCTGATCTTCCGTGATGTAAATGGCGATGGGGTGCTGGATAATAACGACCAGGTGCGTCAGAAAAGAACAGAGACACCGGAGATTATTTATGGTATTACTTCGGGTGTTTCCTGGAAACAATTTGATTTGAGTATGCTGTGGCAGGGTGCGGGTAATGTATCCCAGTATGTATTCTATGAAGGTGGCGCTGGAGGTATCGGCACCTGGACACAGGATTATTTCAATAATCGCTGGACACCGGAAAATCCAAATTCAAAAGGACCCCGTATTACGGATCGTGAAAGAACAGAAGTGACAAAACCAAATACCTACTTCTATAAAAACGCTGCTTATTTACGCCTGAAGAATATTGAATTGTCTTATTCATTACCTAAAAGGATCATCTCTACGTTGCATATCAGCGATTGCAATGTGTTTGTAAGCGGCTATAACCTGATCACGATCACCAAAATAAAAGACATCGATCCGGAAGCTACCGCCAGTGGCCAGAACTATGCGGGATGGTTCAACATTCAGAATAAGGTAATCAATTTCGGTCTTAATCTAACTTTCTAAAATTTTAAAAATATGAAAACGATTTATCGTTATATATACATATTGGCAGGTGTGATTGGTCTTGCTTCGGTTTCTTCCTGTAAAAAAGACCTGTTGGATATTCCACCGTCCAGCGCAATATCGGATGCATCCGTATGGACAGATCCTGCATTGGCCGGTGCTTTTGTCAATGCACGATATAACCAGATCGGTAACGGATGGTATGCAGAATCATGGGTGAGTTCCATGTGTGATGAAACATTTCTTACATGGTCACGCGATTGCGAACCGATCACGCAGGGTTATACCAGTCCCAGTTTTATTGGCAGTATGAATGGCGGTCATTGGGGCGAAAGCGCCAGGAGATGGGATGTTGTCTGGAAAAACATTGCTAACTGTAATGCTTTCTTTGATAATGTAGATAAAGTTCCTTTCTCTGATGCAGCACTTAAAAGCCGTTTAATCGGTGAAGTGACCTTTATCCGCGCGTTGATGTATTGGGACCTGGTGAATCGCTGGGGTGGTATGCCGATCATTACCAAGAGCTATGGTATCGATAATGTTTCGGAGATCAGTGGGGTAAAAAGAAATACCTACAAGGAGAATATCGACTTCCTGGTAGCAGAATGTGATAAAGCGATCGCTGCGCTTCCTCCAACCTATAGTGGTGCAGATAAAGGAAGGGCGACCAGTGTGGCAGCGCTATCATTGAAATCGAGGGTATTGTTGTACGCAGCCAGTCCACTGATGAATAATGCCAGGAGCGATGATCCTGAATACCTCGTGCATTATCAAACACCCGATGCCAACCGCTGGCAGAAAGCGGCTGATGCGGCACAGGCTGCTATTACAGCAGCGCTGGCGAATGGATATGCATTGTTTGATAAATATGGTAATGATGTAAAAGCAAAATATACGGGTCTGTTCCTGGAAGCAGGTAATTCTGAAGTGTTGTTTGATCGTGAGGGTGGTACCAGTGCTACCGGTACCAATCTTTCTTACCTCGATGAATCCAATGGTCCGAACGGATATGGTAACTGGGGAGGCAATACGCCGATCTCTGAATTTGTAGATGATTTTGAAATGAGTGATGGAACAAAATTTAGCTGGGCCAATTCGGTACAGGCAGCGAATCCCTATGCCAATCGTGATCCCCGTTTATATGCAACCGTTCTTTGCAATGGTGATATGTGGAAATTAAGACCGGTTGAGACATTCTTCTTTACAAAATCGGACGGCTCTGAATCGGGCGGTCAGGATACCAAATATGGTTCCAATGCCTGGAACACTTCTGCCACCGGATATAATATGAGAAAATTCACGGATGAAAGATATGTAAGCGGTAGCTGGAGCTTCCTGGTCAAGAACTGGATCTGGTTTCGTTTGGGTGAATTGTACCTCAATCTCGCAGAAGCCAAATACAATGCAGGTGATGAGCCGGGTGCAAGAGCAGCTTTGAATGTGATCCGTGACAGGGCGAGAATGCCTCATGTAAATACAAGCGGTACGCAATTGTGGGATGATATCGTATATGAGCGCCGTGTGGAACTGGCTTTCGAGGAACATCGTTATTTTGATGTACGCAGGTGGATGATCGCCGATGTGGTATTAAACAGGAATGCAACAGGTATCCGTGTTTATAAACAATCAAATGGTGTATTAACTTATACGCCTAATCAATTAGTGGAGACAAGACATTTTGCAGGTCCTAAAATGTACTGGCTCCCTATTCAGCTTGACGAGATCAATAAAAACCCGAACCTGCAGCAGAACCCCGGGTATTAAGTAGCCTGTGAAGGAAAGGGTACTCTGACGACTATCCTTTCTTTTCACAGACCGGGTAAAAAAAATAAAACTTCAATACAATCGCTATTGTGTTGAAAGTAATGGGCCGGTGGCCGTCATTACAACTATTTTATTACGGGTAGCATTAGTTCTTTCCCACAGACAGTATGACAAGCAAGCAGTTTTAGCAGCTACCCGTAATAAAATAGATTTCTTTCTCCCAAAATCCGGAACGATAAGAAAAATAATTATGATAAAACATTTAAGTAAGAACCTACTGGTAACAATTACCCTGTCGCTCATTTTTACCTCTGTCTTTTCGCAACTGGCACAAACCCCGCCCATGGGATGGAACAGTTATAACTGTTTTGGTTCTGCTGTGCATGAAGATGAAGTAAAAGCCAATGCCGATTATGTGGCAAAGAACTTAAAGCAATATGGCTGGCAATATATCGTCGTTGATTTTTTATGGTCATACGACAATCCTCCGGGAAGCAATATTGGTAATCCTTTCCAGAAACAATTGCAGGATGGTTCGTATGTGCCCTGGCTCACGATGGATCAATGGGGAAGACTGGTGCCGCATGAACATAAATTTCCTTCTGCTTTTGGCGGCAATGGATTTAAACCATTGAGTGATTATGTACATTCATTAGGATTGAAATTTGGTATTCACGTGATGCGTGGTATACCCCGCCAGGCAGTCTGGTCAAAATCTCCTGTGCTGGGAGCAGATGGTATCACGGCTGATATGATCGCGGATACGACTTCAAAATGTTTCTGGATGAATCATATGTATGGATTGAACATGTCGAAACCCGGTGCGCAGGCATATCTCAACTCCTTATTAAAATTATATGCGTCATGGGATGTGGATTTTATTAAAGTAGATGATATCGCACGTCCTTACAGCAGTGCCGAAATAGAAGGATATCACAAGGCTATCGAAGTGTGCGGCAGACCGGTGGTGTTAAGTCTTTCTCCCGGAGATACCCATATCGAATTTGCTGATCATGCTGCCAGGTATTCTAATATGTGGAGACTGGCCGATGATTTCTGGGATAACTGGTCGCAGGTATTGAAAATGTTCGAGTATGCCAGATTATGGGAAGGAAAAGGTGGTCCCGGGCATTGGCCCGATTGCGATATGATACAGATCGGCAAACTTTCCAAACGCGGGCCTGTAGGGCCGGAACGTTATAGCCGTTTTACCGAAGACGAATTGTATACACATATGAATTTCTGGAGTATTTACCGTTCACCGTTAATGCTTGGCGGTAATCTCCCGGAGAACCGTGAGCTTGAACTGAAATTATTTACGAATGAGGAGATACTGGCAGTGAACCAGCAGGGAGAAAATCCAAGACAAGTATATAAGAAAGACAGCAGTATGATATGGGTGTCGCAGGTAAGCGGCAGCAAGGATTTGTATGTAGGGTTATTCAACATCGGTGAAACAACCCGTAATGTGACCCTTGATTTTTCCTTACTGAATATAAAAGGGAAAGCAGGCGTGAGGGATTTGTGGACAAAAACCGATCTCGGCATGTTCAATAAAAAATATTCGCGATCACTTCGCCCGCATGCCAGTGTATTATTGCGGGTAAAGGTGAATAAATAGACAGCCATGAAAAAAAATGTTATGCTGAAAAGGAAAATAATGTTGACTGTTATAATACTAGTTGTTTCCTGTCTCGCCAGTCAGGCGCAGGAAGATGATTCCGCACCTGCATCTACCAATGTACGGGGCGCTGTCTATCCGAGGGTACATAAGGACCTGAGCGTGACCTTTCGTATCAAAGCGCCGGATGCCCAGAAAGTAGAATTGCAACTGGATAAAAAATATGAGCTGGTGAAAGGTGCCGATAGTGCATGGATGGTTACGACTACTCCGCAGGTACCGGGTTTTCATTATTACTCTTTGATCATCGATGGTGTATGGCTGGCTGATCCTTCCAGTGAATCTTTCTATGGAATGAGCCGCCAGGCAAGTGGTATTGAAATTCCCGAAGCGGGTGTCAATTATTATAATCCGCAGCAGGTGCCGCAAGGAGATATCCGGTCAAAATGGTACTGGTCGAAAGTAACAGGAGCATGGCGGCGCATTTTTGTATACATACCATATGCGTATGACAATAATGTAAGGAAACGTTTTCCGGTCTTATACCTGCAGCATGGTGGTGGCGAAGATGAAAGAGGGTGGCCGGTGCAGGGAAGAGTGAATTTTATACTCGATAATTTGATCGCGGCCGGTAAAGCAAAACCAATGATCGTGGTAATGGATTGTGGTTATGCTACCAAAGCCGGTGAACCATCCCCTTCAACTCCCTCAGGTCTTTCCTCGCAACAGGCAGGTGTTAATGGCATGATGAAGCTGATCAGCGCCTTTAATGATGTAGTGATCACCGATCTCATTCCCTTCATTGATTCATCTTTCCGTACTATCCCGGATCGCGAACACAGGGCGATGGCAGGTCTTTCGATGGGAGGAATGCAGACGCTGTCAGTTACTACAGCCAACCTTGATAAATTTTCCTATATCGGGTTGTTCAGTGGTGCGGGCCGGCCGGGTGCAAGCGGATATGATTTCAAAACTGATTTTAATGGTGCGTTTGCTGATCCTGTTGCATTTAATAAAAAAGTAAACTTATTATGGGTAGGTATTGGCAGTGCTGAGCCTGTTAATATGTACAAAGGGGTCAATGGTTTTCATGAAGAATTGAATAAGGCCGGGGTGAAACATATTTATTATGAATCGCCGGGTACGGCACATGAATGGCTCACCTGGCGACGCGATTTATTTGATTTTGCCCCACGTCTTTTTTAAAAATAAAATGATAAAACGACCTGGTATGAAAAGCATTATTTTTTTATTCGCCTTCCTGTTTAGCAGTTTGCTGGCCGTTGCTCAACCCGGACCACCCCGTGCGCCGGTCGTATTGGGAGCTGATGATGTGCCTGCTTTTGCACATGCGCCGGTTGGGTTTGATCAGCAGCGGGAAAATATAGAACGGGGGCATACAGATTCGGTGCAATATGATTCCAGGACAACCGGCGTCAAAAGAAAATTACTGGTATATACCCCACCGGGCTATACACCGGCTAAAAAATACCCGGTGCTTTATTTATTGCATGGTATCGGTGGCGATGAAAAGGAATGGTACAAATATTCCGAACCCAATGTGATCCTCGATAATTTATATGCCGATAAAAAGATCGTGCCGATGATCGTGGTATTTCCCAATGGCAGGGCAATGAAGAATGACAGTGCCACGGGAAATATTTTCGATAAAGAAAAAGTAGCGGCTTTTGCCAATTTTGAAAAAGACCTGCTGAATGATCTTATTCCCTTTATTGAAAAGAAATATCCTGTTATTGCCAAACAGGAAGCAAGGGCGATTGCGGGTTTTTCGATGGGCGGCGGGCAATCTCTCGACTTTGGTTTGGGTAATATGAACACATTTGGCTGGGTAGGAGGGTTTTCTTCAGCGCCGAATACAAAACCACCAGCAGAGTTAGTCCCTGATCCGGCGTTGACGGCTGAAAAAATCAAGTTGCTGTATATCTCCTGTGGCGATAAAGACGGACTGATCAATATCAGCCAGGGGTTACACCGGTATTTACTGGAGAACAAAGTGCCTCATATTTACCAGATCGATGCCGGCGAACATAATATGACGTTTTGGGTGAATGATCTGTATTTGTTTTCACAACGAATATTCAGGTGAATAGTGAATGGTGAATGGTGAATGGTGAATGGTGAATGGTGAATGGTGAATGGTGAATGGTGAATGATCGAAAAATTCGGAGATGCAAGATACCTGAAATCATAGTTAATTAATCACTATTGACTATTCGCCATTCACTAATCTGCTTTCAAACAACAACTAAATAAAAAGAAACAATGCATATAAAAAATATTTTTGGTTTGGCTATTGCTGTATTGGGATTTGTTCAATATGGTGGGGCGCAGTTCGCTAATAATAATTCAAAGCCGAATGATACGTTACGTTCGGTGCGGATATCGCCGGATAACAGGGTGACATTGAGTATTTATGCACCGAAGGCATCGGAAGTAACGGTTAGCGGGGACTTTTTACAGGGAGCGCCGCCTGCAGCGTTGACAAAAAATGAAGATGGTATCTGGTCGTATACTTCCAATCCTATTCCGCCGGATGTTTATACTTATAATTTCAACGTGGATGGAGTAGTCACGATAGATCTGAAGAGTGCGGATTTCAAAGAAAATCCCAATGGGTTATTTAATTTCTTTGAAATGAAAGGACCTGAAACAGATTTTCTTGCGTTGAAGAATGTGCCGCATGGCCGTGTTGAAAAAGTCTTGTATTATTCCAACTCCCTGAAGATGGAGCGCCGGATGCATGTTTATCTTACACCGGGTTACGATCAGCGCAAAGGCAAACTGCCTGTCTTCTATTTATTGCATGGTGGTGGTGATAATGATATTTCCTGGACAAGTGCCGGTAAGATCAACCTGGTGCTTGATAATTTATATGCTGAAGGAAAATTAAAAGATATGATCGTGGTGATGCCATCGGGACATACTCCAGTGAAAGGAATTGCCATGGGCGCCGGGCCTGACCAGGATCCGTTCTGCCAGGATTTCTTAAATGATATCATGCCATTTGTAGAAAAAACATATCCCGTATCAATCAAAAGAGAAGACAGGGCGATTGCCGGATTCTCGATGGGAGGTATACAAACATTGAACCTCGCTTTATGGCACCCGGAAAAATTCGGATATGTATTTCCAATGGGAACAGGTTTTTTTCCTGATGTGATCAAAGAGATCGAAGCAAAATATCCAACCATATTGAAGAATCCTGCTATCAACCAGTTTCACCAGTTGATAATCGGAAGAGGAAAAGATGATAACCTTACTGCGAAAAACAATAAGGCGATGATGGAGCTGTTTGATAAATATGGCATCAAATATAAATACCAGGAAATGACAGGCGCGCATTCCTTTGTGTTTGGTCGTCGCTTCCTGGCTTCGGTGTTCCCGGTAGCTTTCCTCTAAAATATATTTTATTACCAGGAGTTCTTTTTTCAATTCTCATAGCATAAGCAGTTAGTCTGGATAAAACCCTGGTAACAGGGTTTTATTTTTTAAAAGGACAGGATGCCCTCATTGATCATATACAGTATATTGCTTCAGATTCGTGGGAATTGGAATTGAATGAAAAGATATAAATAAAACAATGCGACAATTCATTTTTACAGCCGGCTGGCTGATCATTTTCAGTAAGATTGCTTTTGGGAATATAAATCCTGTGGAAGTAAAAAGTCCTGACGGGAATATAAAACTGGTCGTTACTGTCACAGGAGGACAGGCAAGGTATTCCGTATGGTTCAGGAAAGCAGCAGTCATTGAATCTTCTTTGCTGGGGATCACGATGGATGGCCGGGCCGTCAATGAAAATGTTTCTATAAAAAATGTACAGCGGTCATCGGTTAATGAAACCTATCCTTATCGCGGTGTGCATAGCCTTGCGGACAATAAATATAACCAGGCGCTGATCTTTCTGCAGGGACATATTCGTTTTGTATTGGAAACAAGGGTATTCAATAATGGCGTTGCATTCCGGTATACATCCGGAAATAAAGGACCAGCTATTATAAATAACGATTTGACCCAATTCATTCTTCCCGCGGGTAGTATCACCTGGTCGCAACCCAATATCAAACATTATGAAGGGAAATATAGTCAGCAACTGATCGATACGATTAAAAGTGGTCAGTTCATGGGACCGCCTGTTACAATTGTTCTGCCGGGAACAACGGGTTATGCAGCGATCACCGAAGGAGGGCTGACTGATTTTGCAGGGATGGCACTTCAGACAAATGGTGATCGTTGTTTGCAGGCGCATTTGGATGGACAGGCCGTACAAAATGGAAAGATCAGTACACCCTGGCGCATTATCGAAGCAGGAAGTGATTTAAATACATTGGTCAATTGTGATATTATTGCGAATGTTTCTCCTTCTTTTGATAAAAAACTTTTCCCGAAGGGATATAATACCAGTTGGATAGAAGCCGGCAGAAGCGTCTGGAGCTGGCTGGCTGGCCGCGGGCCCGTGACATTAGAAAATATGAAACAGTTCACGGACCTGGCTGCACAACTTGGTTTTGAATACAACCTGGTGGATGAAGGATGGGGTAGCTGGAAAGATACTATTGGTAAACGCGATAACTGGGATATGATAAAAGAGCTTGTTGATTATTCTTCTGCTAAAGGAGTGAAGATATGGGTTTGGAAAGCCTACCCCGACCGGAAAGGAATTCCTGGTATTAAAAATAGTGAAATGCGAAGGGCTTTTTTTAAGAAATGTAAAGAGACAGGTATTGCAGGATTGAAGATCGATTTCTTTGACAGCGAGGCACAGGAGATCATTCAATTTTACCAGGCGGCATTAAAGGATGCAGCAGAATATCAATTGATGCTCGACTTTCATGGAGCGAATAAACCTACAGGCGAAACAAGAACATGGCCCAATGAAATGACACGCGAAGGTATCCGCGGATTGGAAAACGGCGGGCCTTATGCCGCATTGAATACGATTGTTCCATTTACCCGTTATCTTGCCGGCCATGCGGATTATACACCGGTTCATTTTGGCAGCAGGATGGGAGGGAGTACCTGGTCGCACCAGGTAGCGGGCATGATTATCTTTACTTCTCCTTTTTTATGTTTGGGAGCCGATCCGCAAAGTATTCTGGATAATCCCTGCAGGGAAATGATTCAACGTGTGCCGTCGGTATGGGATGAAACGATTGTATTGCCACAAAGTAAAATAGGAGAACTGGCCGTCTATGCACGAAGAAAAGGAAAGACCTGGTTTATTGCCGTTATGAATGGCAGCAATGAATCCAGGACGATCACCGTGAATCTTTCTTTTTTAAAACATCGTGGTACATTATCATCGATAACCGATGATAGCAATAAACAGGATAATGGCTTGTTAAATAAAACAAGTGTATCGGCAGCTTCTGAAATCGTTATTGTGATGAATGGCCGGGGTGGCTATGCAGGAAGAATCGATAGTCAATAAAAACCGTAATATTTAAAACAGGAACATGAAATTCAGTGCGTACTCATTTCGGCGACCAGTCAGTGTAATCATGATGCTTTTGCTGGTTGATTGCATAGGTGCACAAACGGTGGTCAAAGATGTGCAGGGACAGCTTAGTATTTCATGGAGCAATAAAGAACGATTAAATGGGGGAACAGGAATAGTACAGGGTCGTGCCACTCTTCCGGTGAATACGATCACGAAGGAAGGAGTAGTCCTTTGTTCATTGAAAAATAAAGAAGAGATCGGTAAAAATGATTTTGCAGGATTGTTTTTTCATTCTATCCCGGAACTGAAAAAGGGTGTTGCCTTCTGGAGATATAAACCCTGGAACAGCTGGACAAAGCCGATGCTGGTAACAGCTACGGATAAAATGGAAGCCTGGGATGTGCAGTTTTTCTATTGGCAATATGAGGATGGTGTCTATGGTGCGGCAGTTCCATTAAGCGGTCATGGATTTCGTACTACACTGGGAAGCAATGGTGCAGGATGGGGAAGCAAGGCAGTGAGTTATGCGGTGAATAGAGACAATGCAATCATACCGGCGATGGCAATTGCTTTTGGAAAAGATCCGTACGAACTTTTTGCCAGGATCTACCGGGTAAGTCTTGTGTACATGGGTAAGGGCGAGAACCTGAAAACTAAAAAAATTTTTCCCGAGCCCTTCAATTATATCGGCTGGTGCACCTGGAACTCGTCGGAGATGGGAAAGAATCTTGATGAGGAGCATTTGGCTGAAGGAGTAAAAACATTTTCAGATCATGGTTTTCCGCTGGGCTGGGTATTGATCGATGATGGATGGTTTCAGCATACGGGTAGCCGGTTGCAATCGATGCGGCCTGATCCAAAGAAATTTCCTCATGGCTTTAAGCCGGTGATCGACCGGTTGAAAAAAGAGTATAAAATAAAATATACAGGTATCTGGCATGCGTTCGATGGATATTGGAACGGTATCGATACGGCTTCTGAACTGGGGCGGCATTATAAGAAGGAATTATTTTCCTGGACACAGCAGGAAAGGGTGGATGACGAAAGATCGGGATTGAAAACCTATTCGTTTATCCGCCCGGATAGCGATTCGCTGTTTGCTTTTTATAACAACTGGCACCGGTATTTAAAAAAGGAAGGATTTGATTTTGTGAAAGTGGATAATCAACTGGTAGCCGAAAGAATGGCGGTTGATAATTATCCCTTGTTTTATTTGTCGGAAGCCATGCACAAGGCGTTATATAAATCCATTAATACAACTTTCGGGGGTGCTGTTATCAATTGCATGGATATGACAGCAGATGCGTACCTCAATTTTGGTTCATCAGCGGTAGCAAGGGCGGAGGAGGACTATTTTCCCTATGAAAAAAATGAAAATTATAATTTGCAAAGGGGGAATGCGGCTGCCCATGTATTGCAGGCAGTTTATAACAGCCTTTATTTCTCGCAAATGGTATTTCCTGATTTTGATATGTTCGAATCACATAATCCCAACGCGGTTTTTCATGCATTGGCAAGAACGCTGAATAATGGCCCCATTTATATAACCGATAAGCCGGGGCAGCAAAATTTCGGGATCCTGGATAAGATCGTATACAGCGATGGCAGATCGATCCGTTCGCAAACGCCTTTATTACCAGCGGAAGATTGTTTGTTCCAGTTGCAGGAAGCAGGTCTTTTTAAAACTTATTCAAAAGCAGGCAATGCCGGTTTACTGGGCGTTTTCAATGCAGCAGATGCAGAAGAAGTGTCGGGTGATGTGCGGGTAACAGATGTGCAGGGAATGAAAGGCAATGAATTCGTTATTTATAACTATTTCACCGGTACTGCAAGTAAGGTGACACGAACTGATTACTGGAATGTAAGATTGCCCAGGCTGGGATATGGATTGTTCTATGTAGTACCATTGGTGAATGAATTTGCTGCGTTTGGGTTGACCGATAAATACAATGCACCGGCTACGATACTTGGTCAGAAATGGGAAGGGAGGGATGCTGTAATCACGACCTATGAAGGGGGTGTATTTAAGGCCTATGCAATTAAAAAGCCATCACGTGTATTGGTAAATGGTAAACGGATTGATTTTTCTTTCGAAAACAAAATAATCGGGTTGAATATAGAAAAATCTCTTGCCAGGCCGGTAATAAGAATTTCATGGTAAAACATTTCTGCCATTCCGGATCATGAGTTATGAATGTGGCAATCCCGGCTATGATGATCCGGGTGCATTTTGAAAACCAGCAACAAATGCCGAATAGAAATGGCGCCGGTTGCGTAAATAAAACAGCAGGATAGAGCAGGATGCTGTACATGGAAAACTCCGCTAATTTGTTACTCACTTAAACAAACGCTGCTGTATGAGTAAGTTAACAACTCTTTCCGGAGGCATAGATCCTTTGCCTTTTTGTTATTTCCCAAAAGAAAATAATTAATTTTTTAAATGCTATCTCATTTAAGTCGAGTTAATGAGATAGGCAATTGTTGTTTTTGTTAAACCAATTAACGATGCTTATTATGAAAAAAGAAATCTTAACGAAGAATTTTGTGATTCTTCTTATTATTCTCATTTCCTCACTTTCTATCCAGGCCCAAAGTTTTCCTGTATCAGGTAAGGTTACAAGTGATGCAGGCAAACCGCTCGAGGGCGCGACTGTCACAGAAAAAGGCACAAAAAACTCTGCCGTGACAGATGCCGAGGGTAATTTCAGGCTTAATGTTTCTTCAGGCACTGCAAAACTGGTAGTCAGTTTTGTAGGACATGCGGAGGTGGAAATCGCTGTAGAAAACCAGCGACAGGTAGCGGTGTTATTAAAATCGGTGGGGGAAGACCTTTCCGATGTAGTTGTAATCGGGTATGCCACTGTTAAAAGGAAGGATGTAACCGGTGCTGTTGCAGGTATCAACCAGAAAGACATTAAATCCCGCCCGGTCACCAACGCTCTCCAGGCTATGCAGGGTAAAGTTGCTGGTGTGGATATTACTTCCAATGAGCGGCCCGGCCAGGTGGGTAGTATCAACATTCGCGGGGTACGTTCTTTAACCGCATCCAACTCGCCTCTTTTTGTGGTCGATGGTATTCCATTAAGCAGTGGTGGTATCGAGTACCTGAATCCGAACGATATAGAAACGATCGATGTGCTGAAAGATGCATCAGCCACTGCAATTTTCGGGTCCAGGGGTGCAAACGGTGTTGTCATTGTTACAACCAAACAAGGTAAAGCCGGTAAACTGCAACTGGGGTTTAACAATGCGGTTACTTTTGAAAATATAGTGGATAGGGCACCGGCTATGACTGCGTCTGAAGCTATTGATTTTCGTCGTTGGGCATATTATTATTCAAACCCGGCAGTATATCCCAGGGGTGATAATCCCAACATCAACAATGATAAAACTATCTTTCTTGCTACCAGTGACCCGGCTGCCTGGGCTAATATCGAGAAAGGCTGGGCTTCGGGCAAATGGGATGGCTCACAAGTAGAAACTACAGACTGGAAAGGGTTGGTATCTCAACAAGGCATTACGACTGACAATACCATAAGTGTGAGTGGCGGTACCAATAAAATGAAAGCCTATGCTTCCTTCGGGTATTTAAATAACAAAGGCACTTCCATTGGCCAAAAGTTTACAAGATATTCCGGGAAAGTCAGTGTAGATATCCAGGCTACCGACTGGTTTTCTATGGGGCTTAATATGAATGTAACCCTGAGTACGCAGGAGTTTGGTCAATCTAATGCAATTATTGGTTCATTTGTCGGATCGCCGGGTACAAGTATTTATGAATCTGCAAGAAGGCTTTACACCTATGCGGTTCCTTACGATGCTACCGGAGCAAGGGTTCTTTATCCCGGTGGTGATGTGGCATTTAAAAATGTAGTAGGCGAATGGAATTATACCCAGGACCAGCGTAAAACGCTCCGGGCCTTTGGTAGTATGTATACACAACTTGATTTTGGCGCCATCCATCCTGTCTTGAAAGGATTAAAATACAGGATGAACTTTGGTCCTGATTTTTCACGATACCAGGGAGGAATGTATATTGATGGATTGTCTTCTGCCAGCAGCGGTACCAGTTCTGCTTCGCTGCAAAAAAGCGAGACCTTTTCCTACACCATCGATAATTTATTATACTATGATAAAACAATAAGGAAGCATAGTTTTGGTCTTACCTTACTGCAAAGCGCTACGAAATTTGTAGCTGATCCGGTTACTACCACTACGGGTACGGGCATTCCGTTTGCAAGTCAAAAATGGTATACGTTGAATCAATCGGTCATTCCTGCCGCCAACCTTACTGTTACCAGGAATTCTGATTTAATCGAACGGCAATTGATCAGCTATATGGCCCGCCTGAATTATGGTTATGACGACAAGTATTTATTGACCGTATCAGCCCGCCAGGATGGGGCATCACAATTTGCAGAAGGAAATAAATATTCCTTGTTTCCAAGTGCTGCCATCGCCTGGCGTATTGACCATGAACGATTCATGGAAAGTACAACCTGGATCAACGATTTAAAACTTCGTGTAGGTGCCGGGATGACGGGTAATTCGGCAGTGGATGCATATACTACCAAAGGAGCTATCACTTCATTATTCTATCCTTTTATAAGTACGATTACTGCAGGCTCTCTTCCTTCTTCAGTTTTTGCCAACCAGGATCTTGGCTGGGAAAAAACAACCCAATACAACCTGGGACTTGATTTCTCTTTATTCAACAGGCGTATTTCCGGTGCAATTGATGTGTATACTTCACAAACCAAAGATTTATTACTGAACCGCAGTATTCCTACAATTACCGGTTTTACCACGACATTGCAAAATATCGGGCAAACTGCGAATAAAGGTGTTGATATCAATATCAGTACAGTGAATATGACCACAAAAGACTTTCAATGGACCACCATCTTCAATGCTTCCTGGCAAAAAGAAAGGATCGTTTCTTTGGCAAATGGCAAGCAGAATGATATTAATAACAGCTGGTTTATTGGGGAGCCTATTGGTGTGGTGTATGGCATTAAGGCAAACGGATTGTGGCATTTAGCTGATTCAACAGAGTACAAGAAATTTAATGCAAACGGAAGTACTTTTTCAGCAGGAAATGTCAGACCTGTAGATCAGAATGGCGATTATAAGATCGATGCCAATAACGACCGTATCATTGTGGGAT
>CAMLGR010000080.1 GCA_946479615.1 uncultured Bacteroidota bacterium
ACACCTGCCAGTATCCAGAATGGTTTTTTTACTTCCTGTTTTCTTTCATCATCACCATTGCGGCCTGTTACTGCAAAGCGGTAATAGGCATAGCTGATCAGGATGTACGCATAGGAAAATGAAATGCCTACCTGGCAAAGCTGATCCTGGTGTTTATACAAGAGAAAGAAAATAACCTGGAGCATCATAGCCAGTAAATAGATAAAAGAAACCGAACGATAAGCTGTTGTAAGATTGTTGTTCGGCTGCAGCCAGGAAAATAAAATCGATTGTCTTTGTAATAAAGAATGTTTATATCCTGCTGCCTGTATGATAATGATGGCCAGCAGGATCACCGCGAGATTCATCAGTGTAAAAATGGAACAGGCGCTGATCACGTCGAGGTCTTCGGACCAGATCGAACGCATATCCCTGAAAGCAACTATATAATAGGGCATGCCGGTGATCGGTCTTAAATAAAACCGTTGTGTGCTGCCCGAATACCTGGAACCGAAATAGCCTTCTTTTTTTGCATGCAGTAATGAGATCAATGCATCGTTGTCAGTACATTCTTCCACGAGGTTTTCATTCAGGTTGCGCGTTTCGTCCAAATGAAACAGGATATCACCGTTGTCCTTTATAACACAGAAACCATATCCATCGGGCAAAACGGAGCCGAACATAGAACGGAAGGGGCTGCTCAGGCTGATCATGACCAGCTTTTTCCCGAGCCCTGTACTATCCTTTACAGCGGCAGGTCTTGATATAAGTGCAAGGTTCTTATTTTCTACACGGGAGGATATTTCAGTGACATAAAAAGAGGGTCCGTTTTCCTGTCGCCATAAAGCGCCTTTCCTTACGGCATTAAAATAATCGCGGTCACTTACATCGATCTTTTGCGCAGGATAGGGACTATTGGCCCATCGCACGAGTTGTTTTCCTGCTGAATCAGCCCATGAGATATGAAGGAAATAGGGGTAGCTTTTCGAACTATAAGGAATGCTATCAGGAGAAAGATGCTGATCCAGCCTGCGCGCCAGCTGATGTTCTGCACTATCCATTACGAGCATGGCGCTATCCACTTCATTTTTAAAAGTAGTATCGATCTTGCCGGCAAGAATTCTTAAATGTTCATCGGCTCCTTCACGTACGATATTAAAATAAACATAGGTATTGAGTACCACCAGTACCAGTATCGAACCCAGTACGTGAATAGATGCAAGCGATGAAACGGCATTTTGTACCAGTAGTTGCTCCGACCGGTGCATCAGAAATACTTTCAATAACGGGAACATCAGTAATACCAGCATAATACCGATCACCAGCCAGACGATCGCATAGGTAGGGATGTATTTCTTCTCCCGGGCATAGGTATCCACGGGCATATAGCCACCCAGTTTAAATGTATACCTGCCACTCACAGTAAATGGCAGGAGAAAAAGTTTGAATTCTTTTCCTTCTATTTCTACCCGCCATGTCTGTCCTGTTTGAATGACCGGTCCTTTCTTCACCGAATCGGTAGCGGTATTACCGGTGAGGTAAGAAGAAACGCGGGGATTGGAAATATTCAGTTCATCATATAGAATACTATCACCGGAAGCCAGGAAATAATACTGGAAAAGATCACGTCGCAATAACGGGGCGATGAATTTTTCAATAGATGCGGTAGCCATCGGAGGCGCGGTGCCGGCCGCACTGGTATCTTTAAAAAATAATTTCCATCCATCATCAAACCGGATAAAAAAGGAGGAGTAGCTTTTTATCAATGTATCGGGGGCTGTCTTGGAAAGGCCATATTCTGTTTGCAGGAATGACTGGTAGGCGGTGTCGGTGCCTGCTTTGGAATAAGAAGAAAGAAAATTAAGACTGTTTTCACGTGTATAATTATCGATCTTTTTGGCAATATTATCCGCCATGCGATGCAGGCCCCGGAAGCTTCTTTCTTTGAGGTTGGTTTCGTTTTTGGAAACGATCACCGTGAAATAAAAAAAGAAAATACCCGCTACTATAAGCAAGGTGATAAATGCCGGTGCATACCGCCCGGTAAAATAGGATACAAAAGCAGATAGTTTTTGTGTGATATATGACATACGATAAGGTTGCCGGCTGGGTAACGACGGATAGCCTGGTGTTATACCAGGGTACAGTTTCAAGGGTAATCATTCCGCTAAGTAATGGCTGTAATTTCTCAGTGTCCCGCCTGTACAAGTTACATTAAGAGGAATGTGCCCCGCAATACCCGGTATGTGTGATTTTATAGGGCAGGGGGTGAGCGGTGAATAGTGAATGGTCAATGGTGAATAACGAGTAGTGAATTCCTATGTGAAACCTATGTATCTATGTGGTAAAAAACCGACTGTCGTGATCTTACCTGCACAGGTTTCATGTAGGGATTTTTGTGATAGTTATTGACTATTCACCATTCACTATTGACCATTCACCTCCTTCATTCTCTTTTCTCTTCGATCTGCGACATCAGTATATGTCCCAGTTGCTGGTACATTTTAAGAAAGTCGAAGTTGTTCCAGCTTTCCACGACTTTACTGCCCTTTATTCTTATTATGGACAGGCCCGTAAAAGAAACTTCTTTCCGGTCTATGTTTTTTGCAGTGACCAGGCAGTAAGCGGCTGCATACTCATGATCATGAAATAAAGGCTTTGCTTCAATGTGAATTGTGGGAAATGAACTGCGGAGATTTTTGTAGAAGATTTTGAAATTGTCGATCCCTGTCATAGTACCGCTGGGATCAAGACCGTGGACGATCGTGTTTCTATCCATCCATTCGTCGATAAAATTTTCATTGCCATTGTTCCATACTTCCTCATACCATTTTTGTAAGAGTTCGTTAGTTGACATGATAGTGGATTTTGGTGGTGGACTTAAAAGTTAGGTATTTATTCTGAAAATGGCAACCTGTGGTGTAAAGGTGCCAGGTTTTAGGTGTTAAGGATTAGGTATTCGTGGATTAAACACATGCCCCTGTCCGGTGCACGATAAAAAATGTTTGTTTCCTCGTGAAATTGCCGTGTCGGGGATAAAAGCAGCCAACCTATAAGGTTCGGGACTTCCTTTGCTTTCATAAGCCAGGAAAAGTAATACAGGGATCAATATTGGCTAACGATGGTTTGGGCGAGGGTAAAAAGAAAAGCCCGCTTCGGAGAAGCGGGCTTTATAAATAAGCCGGACCTTGGTCGCAGCGAAAAATCAATACCTGTAATGATCAGCTTTGTATGGACCTTCTTTGCCGATACCTAAGTATTCAGCTTGTTCTTTGGTCAGTTCATCCAGTTGTACACCGATCTTAGCCAGGTGCAAACGGGCTACTTTTTCGTCCAGGTGCTTAGGCAGCACATATACTTTGTTCTCGTAGTTCTTGTGGTTGTTCCACAATTCGATCTGCGCCAAAGTCTGGTTAGAGAAAGAGTTACTCATTACAAAGCTCGGGTGACCGGTAGCACAACCCAGGTTGACCAGGCGACCTTCGGCCAGGATGATCACATCATGACCATCTACATTATAAATATCAACCTGTGGTTTGATCGTATCTTTTGTTTTACCATAGTTGGTATTCAACCAGGCGATATCGATTTCGATATCAAAGTGACCGATATTACAAACGATTACTTTGTCTTTCATTAATTTGAAATGCTCACCACGGATCAGGTCGCGGCAACCGGAAGCTGTGACAACGATATCAGCTTCTTTTACTGCATCGATCATTTTCTTTACTTCAAACCCATCCATAGCAGCTTGTAATGCGCAGATAGGATCGATCTCTGTTACGATTACGCGGCAACCGGCACCTGCCAGTGAAGCGGCAGAACCTTTACCCACATCACCATAACCACCTACAACAGCTACTTTACCAGCCAGCATCACATCGGTAGCGCGGCGGATAGAATCCACCAGGGATTCTTTACAACCGTATTTATTATCGAATTTGGATTTGGTAACGGAATCGTTCACATTGATAGCAGGCATAGGTAATGTGCCTTTCGCTACTCTTTCGTATAAGCGGTGAACACCGGTAGTTGTTTCTTCAGAGATACCTTTTACATGCTGAACGAGTTCAGAATAAGTATCGAGTACGATATTGGTAAGGTCACCACCATCGTCGAGGATCATATTCAACGGACGGTCTTTGCCACCGAAGAATAAAGTTTGTTCGATACACCAGTCAGCTTCTTCCTGTGTTTGTCCTTTCCAGGCAAAAACACCAATACCGGCAGCGGCGATCGCAGCAGCAGCATGATCCTGGGTAGAGAAGATATTGCAGGAGCTCCATTTTACTTCGGCGCCTAATGCAATCAGTGTTTCGATCAATACGGCGGTTTGGATAGTCATGTGCAAACAACCGGCAACCCGGGCGCCTTTCAGCGGCTGGGATGGTCCATATTCTTTGCGGATGGCCATCAGACCAGGCATTTCTGCCTCAGCCAGGCGAATTTCTTTGCGGCCCCATTCAGCCAATGAAATATCAGCTACTTTATAGGGAAGGGAAAAGTCAATTGACTTCGTTGCGGTTGACATATAATTTCTGTTGTTTTATTTCGGCGGCAAAGGTATGTTTATTATGTGAAAAATGAAATGAATAAGCCCCCATTTTGCCCACATTAGGGAAACCCTTCAACCCTTTGAAATTGGGCATTTAGCGGTAACTTTAAGGATATTAAACAAAAAGTTCTATGTACACATACGATACGGTCACGGCTGCGGTCAATGGCCTGAAACAGAGAGGTTATACTATCGATTTTAACCTGTCGGAAAATTGCCTGGTATGCCACGAGGGCCAGTTTGGTGCGGAAGATTTCGGCATCGTCGAGGTTTACCGTTTCGAGGGCAATACCGATCCGGCCGATGAAGCTGTTGTCTATGGTATCGAAAGCAATAAGGGTCATAAAGGAATATTGGTGAATGGCTATGGCATCTCCGGTGATTCACTCAGCAATGAAATGGCGAAGAAGCTGGCGATGCACGTGTCGTGAGAAGAGGTGTTTGGTTTTAGATGTTAGGTGTTAAATGTGTATTTTCTGATTGTTGATCATTTATAACCTGACATCTAAAACTTAACACCTAGACCAAAATCTAAATCCTATATCATGAAAAATATCCTTATCGTATTATTCCTGCTGATCACTATTAATGGTCTCGCGCAGGTGCGGTCGAACGGAAGAAGAGGTCAGAAAAAAGATTCCCTGACTGTACTGTCATGCCCGCTCGCTGAATCATTTGAGCCACCGCCTCCCAAAGAAAAGACATATGGTTATGAGAAACAGGAAGGCAGTATCACACTGGTCAGCCAATCAGATACTATTGTAAAGTCCTGTATCGATGCTACCGTTAGCCGGATTCAAAAAGATGAAGAAGGTAAATGGGAGATCGTTCTCTTTCACAATGATTACTGGTTCTGGTACAGTGGGATTACTAAACTAGCTGTCCGTAAAGATCAGAAGGTAAAAAGCGGGGAAGCCCTGGGTTATAATCTTCCCGGCCAGCCTATCGAGCTCCTGGTATATGATTTTGAAACACCCGTCGACGCGAAGAAATATCTTGATTGCAAGAGATAGATGCCGGATGTTGGGTGTTAAAGTATGAGGCGCAAATTTACATGTTACAATTATTCTATGTGAAATCTATGTGTTCTATGTGCCTATGTGGTGAGACTACGCCAGTCGGCTTTTTTACCACATAGGATACATAGATTTCACATAGAACTAAACCTCTTTTTCCATAATGTAGTCATTCATAAAATACCCGTTGCCAATATCGATATTTTCTTCTTTGATAACGGTGAAGCCAAGTCTTTCATAAAAGTTTTTGGCTTTGTTATGACGGTTGACATTTAGCCGGAGTACAGTAGCTCCTTTTGTTTTTATATCCTGTATGATCGTGTCGACCAGGAAACGGCCGGTACCTTTTCCCTGCTGCGAAGGCAATACATATAATTTGTGCAATTTAAAAACGGAGGGCGCCAGTAAGCTCGTAGAAGCAAATCCCACCGCTTCTTCATCATTATACACCAGTATAAATTCGCGGCCCTGTTCCAATTGTCCGGTAAGGGTCTTTTCATTGTACATTTTCTCCAGCATGTAATCCATCTGATCCTTGGGCAGGATAGATGAATAGGTTTGGGGCCATATGCGATAGGCAAGATCCCGTATCAATGGCACATCAGATGCAGTGGCTTTTTTTATGGTGTGTATCATATTCAACCGTAATAATTTCAACACCAAAAGTAAAAAGTCAAAATTCAAAATACCAACTGGTATCCTGAATTTTGACTTTTTACTTTTGAATTTAACTTACTTACTCATTTTCTTCTTCAGGTTCTCATCGATAGCATCTAAAAATTCTTCCGTATAGAGATAATCTTTTCCATGTTCTACTTTGGGTTTGATTGTGATGGCCAGATCCTTAGTCATTTTACCCTGCTCAACCGTTTCGATGCAAACAGCTTCCAGTGCTTCGGCAAAACTGATCAGCTCTTTATTGTTATCCAGTTTACCGCGGAAAGCCAATCCTCTTGTCCAAGCAAAAATGGATGCAATAGGATTGGTACTGGTTGGTTTTCCTTTCTGATGTTCACGATAGTGCCTCGTAACAGTACCATGTGCAGCTTCTGCTTCCATAGTTTTACCATCAGGTGTTACCAGTACAGAGGTCATCAATCCCAGTGAACCAAATCCCTGTGCCACAGTATCGCTTTGCACATCACCATCATAATTCTTACAGGCCCATACAAAATTACCGTTCCATTTCAATGCGCTGGCTACCATATCATCGATCAGGCGGTGCTCGTATACGATACCCGCTTCATCGAATCTGGTTTTGAATTCCTTTTGATAGATATCTTCGAAAATATCTTTGAAACGGCCATCATATTTTTTCAGGATGGTGTTTTTGGTAGAAAGATATAGCGGCCATTTTTTGCTCAGCGCCATATTGAAACAACTGCGGGCAAAACCGATAATACTTTCTTCGGTATTGTACATTGTCATTGCAACACCATCTCCTTTGAAATTGTATACTTCAAACACCTGTGGTTCGCCGCCACCTTCGGGAGTAAAGGTCATGGTCAATTTGCCTTTGCCTTTGATCACGGTATCGGTAGCGCGGTACTGATCGCCGAAAGCGTGACGTCCTACGATGATAGGAGCTGTCCAGTTGGTGACCAGGCGGGGAATATTTTTGATAACGATCGGTTCGCGGAAAACCGTTCCATCCAGGATATTACGGATAGTACCGTTAGGGCTTTTCCACATTTGTTTCAGGTTAAATTCTTTTACCCTCGCTTCGTCAGGAGTAATCGTGGCGCATTTGATACCTACACCATATTGTTTGATTGCATTGGCAGCATCGATAGTTACCTGGTCATTGGTTTGGTCGCGGTACTCTACACCCAGGTCAAAATATTTGATCTCCACATCTACATAAGGGAGGATCAGTTTGTCTTTGATAAATTTCCAGATGATACGGGTCATTTCATCGCCATCGAGTTCGACTACAGGGTTAGCTACTTTGATCTTTTGGGGCATAACAGCTTGATTTTTTGAGTTAAAGTTCAGGCCGGCCGGGGCCGGTACAGGGGCGCAAAGCTACAATTTATAACAGGTTCTTTATCATGGATCTGCCAAAATATGTGACGGAAATGATATTAAAAAAATATGATGCCCGGTTGATTTGGATCAATTATTGTCGTAACTTTTGTATGTTATTGAGTATCATGGATACAATGAGACCTTTTTTAACTTACCTGCGAAGGTTCGTCTCGATAACTGAAGACGAATTCACCAGGTGTCTTGAACCTATCATCAAGATCAGACGGTTTGGTAAAAGAGATTATGTTACCAAAGCCGGAGAGATAGAGAACAACTTCAACTTCATTGTAAAAGGGCTGGTAAGAAAATATTATAAGAAAAACAGTACCGAGATCAATACACAAATTTCAATGGAGGGACATATCATTCTCAGCCAGGAATCCTTTCATAGCCGCAAGCCTTCAGAATATTTTGTAGAAACGATTGAATCTTCCGTGCTCATTTCTATCGGGCATGATGATCTTGAAAAATTATATGCGCAGTCAAAAAAGATGGAACACCTGGGACGGCTTATCATTACACATACCATGGTGATAAAAGACCGCTGGCAAATGCAGATGATCAAAATGACACCGCGCGAACGGTTCCTGAATTTCATTATGAAAAATCCTGAATTGCTGCAACGTGTTCCGCAAAAACATCTCGCCTCTTATCTCAACATCAAACCCGAAACCTTCAGCCGTTTCAAACACCTGTTGAAGGGAAGTTCGAAGAATGCAGCTGCGTAGGATGTCTGAACCAGGATTTGGAGGATTAATAGGACTTTTGGAAGACAACAATAATATTGATTGCTTTTTATAGTCTTAAATGAAAAGATTCATTTCCTCACAATCCCATTAATCCCACAAATCCGGGTTCAGACATCTTTAAAGATTCACCACCAGCACCGGTATCTTCAACTCATGTCTTACTGTATTGATGGTTTCACCATAGATCAGGTCCTTTATGCCGGTATGACCATGCGCACCGATGACAAGCATTTCGGCTTTTGCATCTTTGACCAATCGTACGATTTCTTTGGCGCGGCTGCCAAAACCAATCCTGGCTTCTGCATTAAATCCTCTTTCCTTTAACTGGTTCGCATAAAAAACCAGATGCTCTTTATCTTTTTCCGTTTCAAGATCATCGCTTTGATGATCGTATAAACGCGCCTGCACACTTTCCACCACATGAACCAGCACATAAGTAGAATTGGCGGTTCCTTGCCCGAGTGCATGCGATAATAACCGGGGATCATTCTCACTGAAATCAAGTGCAACAGCAATTTTTGTATAAGAAGGAATCGACAGCGACTGCAAAGCAATAGCTTCCGGGTGCATCTGCACCTGTACATGCTTCAGTGTTCTTTTGATCAGCGGGTATAGGATAGTAATGAGCAATAAGGTGATAAACAAAATGCCTCCGATGATGATCACTACTTTCCAGAACAGGTTATTCGATGTAACAAAATAATCGGCGGCCTGCCCGATCACCATATTCAGGTTGAGGTATACCAATACAGCCGTGATCACCCAGGCTGTTACTTGTGTAGGAGGTTTTATCGCAAAACTTCCCATTGTTTTTTTATCACTTACAAAATGGATCAGGGGAATGACGGCAAAACCCAGTTGTAAACTTAGGATCACCTGGCTCAATATCAGCAAGGCATCGATATTGTTTTCACCATTGATAAGAATAACGATAACGGCGGGAATGATCGCGATCAACCTGGTCATTAATCTTCTTACCCAGGGATTGATCCGCAGGCGCAGGTATCCTTCCATGACGATCTGGCCGGCAAGTGTACCTGTTACCGTAGAACTTTGTCCGGCGGCGATCAACGCCACGGCAAACAGGACCGGCGCCAGCTTAGTGCCTAATAGCTTATCGAGTAATAAATGCGCATCCTTTATTTCAGCCACATCTGTTCTTCCTGTTTTGAAAAATACGGCGGCGGCTAGCACGAGAATAGCGGCATTGACAAAGAAGGCCAGGTTCAAAGCGATCGTCGTGTCCAGGAAATTCAGCTTTAATGCTTTTTTGATACCTTCTTTACTTCGTTTGATCTTTCTTGTTTGTACCAATGCCGAGTGCAGGTATAAATTATGCGGCATGACAGTAGCACCGATAATACCGATGGCGATATACAAAGCGCTGTCGCCTGGAATATGAGGTACGAAACCTTTGACAACCTCACCAAAATCGGGTTTGGCTAATACGATCTCCACCAAGAATGAAGCGCCGATAATGAATACAAGTGCAACAATGAATGCTTCCATCTTTCGCATGCCCAATCGTTGCAACAGCAATAATAAAAAGGTGTCCAGTACAGTCAGCAGCACTCCCCAGATCAAAGGAAGACCGGTGAGTAATTGAATACCAATTGCCATTCCCAATACTTCGGCCAGGTCGCAGGCCGCGATAGCGATCTCTGCCAATACATACAATGAAAGGTTGGTGAACCGCGGATAGGTTTCGCGGTTGGCCTGGGCCAGGTCTCTTCTCCGCACAATTCCTAAACGTGCTGACAGACTTTGCAGTAACAAGGCCATCAGGTTGCTCATCAGCAATACCCATATCAGCGTATAACCAAATTTACTGCCGCCGGCCAGGTCAGTGGCCCAGTTGCCCGGGTCCATATAACCTACACTAACGAGATAGGCCGGTCCGAAGAAAGCAAAGATCTTTCTCCAGATGGACCGTTGGGGAACAGTGGTATCTATACTTTCATGGACCTCGCTCAGCGAAAGATCGTGTTGATGATCAGTTTTCATACTTCACATAAATATTTTTGGCAAGCTCCCAACTGATATTGGCGGCAGACTGCTGCCGTACTTTTATTTCCAATGATTGGTCAAAATTGAATTTTCGTTTTACTTCCAGTTTGGTGCCGATGCCAATCTTCATATGTCCGAGCAATTCGAGCATTTCAGTGGATTGATCGCTTACATGACCCACGGTTGCGGCTTTATTCAGCGGAAGTTCTGTCAGGCATACCTGTTTGCTGGTCTCTATTTTACCATTGCTGTCGGGTATCGGGTCGCCATGTGGATCGAAACGCGGGAATCCCAGGAATTCATCGAGCTTATCGATCAGTTTTTTATTACTTACGTGTTCCAGGTCCTCGGCTACCATATGTACTTCATCCCAGCTGAATTTTAATTTTTCTGCCAGGAAAAATTCCCAGAGCCGGTGACGGCGGATGATGAGCAGCGCCACTTTGTTTCCTTCTGTTGTAAGGCGGAAACCACGGTAGGCCTTATAATGTACCAGTTTCTTTGTGCGGAGCTTCTTCATCATATCCGTCACGGAAGCGGGACGGGTCTGCAGCTCTGCCGAAAGCTCATTGGTGGTCACTGTTCCGTCTTTCTGAAGATGGAAGATGGCCTTGATATAATTCTCTTCACTGGTAGAATAGTTCAGCACAGCTAAAATTATTTTTAGACAAACCTAAAATATTTTGATGAGAATAGCAAAAGGAAGGGGATTGGGAAATTGATTTCCAAATTTCACAATTCACCCAACTCTGGCCAGAATCGCTTAATTTGCCGCTCCAACGAAGCGGTTATGGCAAGAATCAGCAGCTATTTTATTATTATTTTTTCAATAGCCTTACTGGCAGGTTGTAAATCCAAAAAAAAGATATCACTTTCTGGAGAGGATAAGGTGGAGTATAGTGATTTTGTGGATTTTTTTCCCGTAGTCAAACTGCCTTACCAGTTCGAGGATAAGACACTCCTGAAAAAAGAAAATGATTCCCTCCTTATCAGTTACAACGTCTTTACACAATTCATTCCCGATTCGGTGATCACGAAAGTGTGGGGAAAAGGGGTGAAACCAAAGATCTACCCGATGGCGAAAGCGATAAAGGAAGACACGTATCTTTTTGCCAATACAATATCAGGCAATAAACGTGTTGCTTTTGTGTTGGCCTTTGATAAAAAGGAAAAGTTTATCGCCGGCATGCCTTTATTGCAACCCGATCAGTCAAGCGCTACACAACAGAGCGCAGGTATCGACAGCAGGCTTACGTTATCGAAAAACATTACCCGCAAAAATGCAGATGGCAGTACCAGCGATGGCAAGGACGTATACGTGTTAAACAACGATGCGCATGATTTTATGTTGATCATGACCGATGCATTGGATGAAAAAGCGGCGGAGCTGATTAACCCGATCGATACCTTATCGCGCAAACAAAAATATGCGGCGGATTATGGTTCCGGGAAAATGAACCTGGCTTCTTTCCGTGATGGAAAAAGAGCAGACCGGCTTAATTTTTTTATTCATTTTGAAAAAAACAACGGGGAATGTACCGGTGAATTAAAAGGGGTCGCGATTATGAAGACCGCTACGCAGGCCGAGTATCATGAACCGGGAGATCCCTGCGGTTTGCAATTCAACTTTACTGCTTCGGGGGTTAAAATAACAGAACTGGGCGGATGCGGTTCCCGCCGGGGGCTCCGTTGCGCCTTTGATGGATTTTACCCGAGAAAGAAAGAAATCAAACCAAAAACTACAAAAACCAGGAAATAACTGGAAAATAAAATGAAGAAGGGCCGGGGCTATAAAATTTCCCGATTAACGTATATCTTGCGCCTTCGTGTAAAAACAACACAATATGAGTTTTACCAATTTTCAGGTTCCGTACACTATTGAACAGAATTATTCGAAGAAAGTGGCTTATTTCTCCATGGAGTTTGCTATTCACCAACCCTTAAAGATCTACAGCGGCGGACTTGGCTTTCTCGCCGGTTCACATTTACGCAGCGCTTACGAACTGGGTCAGAATATGATCGCTGTCGGTATTTTGTGGAAATACGGTTATTATGACCAGGAAAGAAACCAGGACCAGACACTGGACGTAAGCTGGAATGAAAAGCAGTATAGTTTTTTGGAAGATACCGGCATCAAGTTTCAGATCAATGTACATGAGCACCCGGTTTGGGTGAAGGTATATTATCTCAATCCTGAAACATTTAAATCGGCTCCTTTATTCCTGCTGAGCACGGATATGCCGGAGAACGATTATGTATCGCAAACGATCACGCACCGCTTGTATGATGCGAATGTGGCAACGAAAGTAGCGCAGTTCATTCTGCTGGGTGTTGGCGGTGCCAAACTGGTAGATATTTTAGGATTCAACCCTGAACTCTATCATTTAAATGAAGCACATGCACTGTCTTCCGTATTTTATCTCTACAGCAAATTCAACCGTAAGATAGAAGAAGTAAAAAAGCGTTTAGTCTTTACCACACATACACCGGAAGAGGCGGGGAATGAAAAGCATGATATTTATCTCTGTCATAAGATGAGTTATTTTTGTGGCCTGAGTGTGGATGAAGTGAAAAAGCTAACGGGTATCAAAGATGATGCATTCAATCACTCGCTGGTAGCTTTGCGGTTTGCGCATATAGCGAATGGCGTATCGCAATTACATGGTCATGTGGCAAGAGCGATGTGGAGTAAATATGAAGGCATTTGCCCGATCATTTCTATTACGAATGCACAGAATTACCGGTATTGGGCGGATAAACAATTATATCGTTTTAAAGAAGCGGCTGATGATTATGGTATCGATGACCGTAAGAAATACCTGAAGAAAAGGGCTTTTGAAATAGTAGCGGATCAAACAGGTAAATTATTCAACCAGGATGTATTTACGATTGTATGGGCGCGCCGCTTTGCCGGTTACAAACGTGCCGGTATGATCACTTCGGATCAGAAACGATTTGAGAAATTACTTAACAATAAAAAATATCCTGTTCAGATCATCTGGGCAGGTAAACCTTACCCGGTAGATCATCCTGCGATCAGTGAGTTCAATGAACTGGTGCACCTGAGCAAGCAATATAAAAATGTAGCGGTATTGATCGGTTATGAACTGGCATTATCCAAACGCCTGAAACAGGCGGCGGATTGCTGGTTGAATAATCCCCGTGTGCCAAGAGAAGCATCAGGTACGAGTGGTATGACCGGTGCTATGAATGGCGCGGTCAACTTTTCCACTGATGACGGATGGATACCTGAATTCATTAACCATGGTCATAATGGATTTGTAGTGCCCAAAGCCGATTATGCAAATATGTCCGTGCATGACCAGGATATGTATGATCTGAATTGTATTTATGAAATCCTGGAAAAAGAGATCATCCCATTATATTATGATGATTATCCCACCTGGCGGCAGATCATGAAAAATAGTATGCAGGACGTGCGTTTTCAATTTGAAAGTAACAGGATGGCGCATGAGTATTATTCGTTACTGTATAAGTAGTGAGTGGTGAATGGTCAATAGTGAATGGAGCTTCAGTCTATGTGAAACATAGGTTTCACATAGACTTATGAAAATTCATTCATTACCTGGTCGATGTTTTTTTCGGTAGGATAGAAGGAGACAAGTTTTTTTATCACTCCTTCTACAATCGCATCAGGGCAGGAAGCGCCGCTGGTAAGAAGAATTCGTACAGGGGTTTTTGCGGGCAGGTACTCTTGGGTAAGTAATTCCTGTTTGGTGTGAAAGTTATAATGGAGTATTTCTTTATCCGAAATTATTTTTTCTTCGCTGCTGATAAAATAAGTAAGTAGTTTTTCCTCGCATAATTCCACGAGATGCGAAGTATTGGATGAATTATAACCGCCCACCACTACGGCAAGGTCAGCTGCAGTTTCCAGCATACCTGTAACCGCGCTTTGGTTATCATTCGTTGCATAACATAAGGTGTCTCTTGTATCTGCAAACCGTTCCCCAACGGTGAGCGGCGTCAACTGGTATTTATCGGTCATTGCCTGTTTGAGAAAATCGGCGATTGCCTGTGTATCGCTGGCCAGCATGGTGGTTTGATTGACGACGCCAATCCGTTCAAGGTCTTTTTCCGCATTGAAATTCTCTGAATACTGCCCTTTGAATTCATCATAGAATTGCGAAGCCTTCTTCTCCCCGGTTATATATTTCGCTAACTCTTTTGCCTGCGCCATATCTTTTACCACTACGGAGGGCGCATTCACGGCTGCATGGGAAAATGTCGCTCTTGTTTCTTCATGATTAGGCTTTCCATGAATAATGATGCTGTAGTTTTTCCTGGCGATCTGTTCACTGCGGTTCCACACCTTTTCTACAAAGGGGCAGGTAGTATTATATTTTTCAGTAGGAATGCCAATTTTATTGAGCTTGTCTTCGATTGCCAGCGTGGTTCCAAAAGCGGGAATGATCACGACATCTTCTGCGGTCAGTTCTTCAAAAGGAATTAACTGGTTGCCGTATGTGTCCTGTAAGAAAGTAACACCATGTGATTGCAGATCGGCATTTACCTGCGGGTTGTGGATCATCTCACTTAATAAAAAAATACGTTTGCCAGGATGCTGGTCAACCGTTTTAAAAGCGATCTCGATGGCATTTTCCACACCGTAACAAAAACCAAAATGGCGGGCAAGGTAAATATGAAGAGGGCCGAAGTCGAGAAGGGTGGGGGTAAAGTCTTTTTTCAACTTATCCATCTCCTTTCGCTTTTTTTTGACAGCGGCAACGAGGGGGCTCCGGTAAATAAGGGGCACTTCAAAGCTCTTCATGCTGCAAAGATATTCCAAATAAAGAATTATGAATAATGGGTTATAAATGGCAACCTCATCATTCATAATTCATAACTCATAATTCCGGCCGATTCGTACCTTTCGCTAAAATTGTACGGATGAAAAAAGTACTGCTTGCGACTTTTTTACTGTCAGTAGTTCATAATTCCTGTAAACTGATGAAGAAAAATGAAGATGAAGAAAAAAACAACGCCAGTAGCATGACAAGTGGATTTAAAGCCGTGCCATGGGCGCATACGACGAATATATATGAAGTGAATGTCAGGCAATATAGCCCCGAAGGCACATTCAAAGCTTTTGCAAAACATCTTCCCCGCCTGAAGGATATGGGCGTACAGACGATCTGGTTCATGCCCATAACACCGATCGCACAAAAAAACAAGAAAGGTTCCTTAGGCAGTTATTATGCCTGTTCGGATTATACATCTATCAATCCCGAATTCGGTACCCTCGACGATTTCAAGGCTGTGGTGAAAGAGGCCCACCAGATGGGATTGAAAGTGATCATCGACTGGGTGGCCAACCATACGGGTTGGGATCATGTGTGGACCAAAACACATCCTGATTATTATGAGAAAGATTCTGCCACCAACGATTTCAAGATCGCCAGTGGGATGGATGATATCATTGAACTCGATTATAAGAACCCGGCATTACGTAAAGCAATGATCGATGCCATGAAGTACTGGGTAACGGAATGTGATATCGATGGTTATCGTTGCGATCTTGCTTCCTGGGTAGAAGTTGATTTCTGGCAGGAAGCCCGTCCACAGGTGGATGCAGTAAAACCTTTGTTCTGGCTGGGCGAGTTCGATGAAATAGAAAGCCCGGAATATGGAAAAGTCTTCGATGCCAGTTATACCTGGAAATGGATGCACCTGACGAAAGATTTTTACCAGAACCATTTGCAACTGGTGGTACTCGATTCATTACTGGAAAAATATACAGCGATCGGTGATTCTTCAATGAGAGCCTGGTTTACCACCAATCATGATGAGAATACCTGGAACGGTACCGAGTATGAAAAGTATGGTAATATGGCCAGAGCGCTGGCAGTATTCAGTTGTACCTGGGATGGTGTTCCGCTTATTTATAATGGACAGGAAATACCAATGCTGAACAAACGTCTTGAATTTTTCGACAAAGACCCCATTCCCTGGGCAGATAAAGAAGAGTTACATGATTTTTATAAAACATTATTTAACCTTCATGCCAGCAACCCTGCCTTGAGAGGTGGTGATCCGGCAGCGGCTACTTATCGCATCAAAACAACTAATGATGGAGGCGCTTTTGTTTTTCTCCGGAAGAATGGCAATCATGAAGTACTGGTAATTATCAATCTTTCCTATACATCCAAACTCAAATTCGATATCATCGACGAAAGGGTAAAAGGAAGTTTCAAAAATGTTTTCTCCGGTAATATGCATGATCTTGACCGCCGCCGGACTTTTGATATGGAAGCGTGGGAGTATCTGGTCCTGGAGAAATAATGAAAAAATCAAAATTCAAAAGTAAAAAATAAAAAAAACTCACTGGTGTAGTGAGTTTTTTTTATTTTTTACTTTTGAATTTTGATTTTAATTGTCATTGTCTTCTCCCAAATCAATCTGGTACGTATACACTCCATTGTACCCGGGATAGATACCTTCGAGTTTGATCTTTCCATATCCTGTACCTAATGACTGCGCAAATTCTTCTGTATTCTTTATATCACGGCCATTGACAGTAGTGATGATGAAACCCTGTTCCATCCGCGTTTTGCTGAAAGGCCCGTCTGATTTTATTTTCTTTACTACAACACCACCTTCTACTTCATACTTGGTAGCTTTGGCAGCATCCAGGTTTTCCAGTTCCACACCCAGTCTGTCGCCGATCACTTCTGCTGTGGAGATATCCACGCTGCTGATCTCACCTTTCAATACTACTTCAGTATTATAATCTTTACCGCCACGGGTATAAGATACTTTTACTTTATCACCGGGTTTGAAGCTGGCAATCTGTCCGCTCATTTCAAGACCCGTAGTAACAGGAGTTCCGTTTATCTTGGTGATTACATCACCTTTTTGCAAACCGGCTTTGGCAGCTGCACCATCAGAAGGTACTGCCAGTGCATACACACCCAGGCCATCTTTTACGCCGGATCTTTTTACCCAACCTTCATTGTCGACAGTAGGATAAGAGATACCGAGATAACCTCGTTTTACATCACCGAATTCGATCAGGTCGTTCACGATCTTTTTAACGATGTTGACAGGGATCGCAAAGGAATAACCGGCATAGGTACCGCTTGGTGCGAGGATAGCTGAGTTGATACCGATAAGCTGGCCGTCCGTATTGATCAATGCACCACCACTGTTACCCTGGTTCACGGCTGCATCCGTTTGTATAAATGATTCTATCGGTGACTGGCTCTGGCGGCCATTGATACCGATCGTTCTTCCTTTGGCGCTTACAATACCTGCTGTAACTGTAGCTTCAAGTGTAAGCGGGTATCCGACTGCCATTACCCACTGACCCAGTGCTACATTATCAGAATTGCCATAGATCATATAAGGAAGGTGTTCGGCATCCACTTTCAATACAGCGATATCACTGCTGGGATCGCGGCCGATCACTTTGGCCTTGAATACCTTTTTGTTTTCATTCATCGTCACGGTGATCTCATCGGCAACGCCATTGCCACCATCAGAGATCACGTGGTTGTTGGTAACGATATAACCATCCTCGCTGATGATCACACCACTACCGGAAGCACGTTGCTCGGGCTGGATCTGCGGTCCGAAGTTGAAGAACTGGTCAAACAGGTCTTCCATATCATTCCCATTGCCGCGTGTGCGGTTGCGGGGGAGTTCATTGCTGATCTTGCGCGCCGGAATTTTTGTTTTGATATGTACGACAGCAGGTACGGCTGCATTCGCAGCTTTGGTGAAATCTACCGGGTCGCCTGCAGTCGCCACGTTGTCAAAAAATCCTGCATAGTTGGCAGGGATCTTATTGTCGCCCGATTGGACAAAAGAGGTTTGTTTGGAGGTTAATTTTCCATAGGTCCATACACTTCCAACAGCTGATACAGCACTTACCGCTACTACCAGCAAAAGGTGTTTCCATTTCATATTCGTAAGTGATTTAAAAATTTGATTACAATGATTTATCCGGAACAGTAGACTTTTCAAATTCTGTGCCTCGTCTATACAAAATAACAATCTGACAGACAAAGGTTGAAGCCGCTCATTTAGTTTAACAAATCATTTACTAAGGCTTTCGTACTTCACTACAAATTTATTAAAGAAATAGAGAAAATCGGGAAATTTCGGAATTGGAAAATTCGGAAACTGAAGCTCTGCACATCTATTATTGATCTAAATGCTGATGAATCAGCAATTTCCCAATTTCAAAATTCCCAATCAGCCCCAATTCACCAGGAACTGCATCGTATCCACTCCATCCGCATAATCGGTCAGTTGCGGGTATTGCGCCTGGCCAAACGGGGTATGACCTCTTCCAACAACGCATTGCAGTTCGGGTTTGTCTTTTAATGAAGCATGTACAGTTGGGAGATCGGTATACGTTTCGTAATTGAGCTGGCTGATCGGTGAGAAAAAAGCAGCTTCTTCCACCAGCAACAAGGCCGGTGTGCTCATGTATATCTTTTTATTCAACAGGTGAAGCGCGAGGTTGTAATCGTAATTGTTCTTGTATTTGTGGTGTTCGCCCAGCCAGTCATATTTTTTAAAAATAGTTAATAACCGGATAAAGTCATATTCTTCCGGAACATAGATCTTGGTCACATTCCGGCAGCCTAACCCAAAATAAAGAAATACATCATCGGCCAGTAATTCCAGTTCAGCAGTTGATTCATTACCGGTCAGTACGGCCACTGCTGTTTTATTGCGGCGGATGATATGCGGATATTTACCAAAGTAATAATCAAAATAACCGGCTGAATTATTACTGCCTGTGGCGATATACCCATCACAACCTTTGAGCATATCAGCAAATGAAAGCAGGGTATTGACGTCAGGGTTCCAGGAAGCCATGGTACTAACCAGATGAGGAATTAATACCTTGTCCTTTGAAGATGATTTGATCACGGCGCCATGACCAGTTGCAAAAACCGATAACAGGTCGTGAAAGCCCACCATTGGAATATTACCTGCCATGACAATACCGATTGTTTTGGGATCACTTGTTTCTTCAGGCACTTTATAGGACGCGGTCCATTGGGTAAGAATATCTTTTTTTAAAAAAGATTGAGCTATCGACTGTTCGGCTTTTTCAATAAAAGAAGGAATGAACCATCCGTTTTCATAAGAGGCTTTTTCTTTGGCCTGCAGCCAGGCTATATCACCGGATAACATATACCCGCCTAACCGGCTTAATAAATCTATTCGCTCTTGTAATTTCATCAGCAAAGATTAAATTTGTCGTGATAACTTTGCCACAAAAATAATTTTAACCCATTAATTGCTTATTATGGCTATCAAAATAACAGATGAATGTATCAATTGCGGGGCCTGCGAACCAGAATGTCCCAACAATGCGATCTATGAAGGTGGTGTGGAATGGGCAGTAGCGGATGGAACTTCGGTAAAAGGACAATTTACATTAATGGATGGCTCGGTAGTGGATGCTGACCAGAAAAATGCACCCCTGGCGGTTGATGTTTACTATATCACACCCAATAAATGCACTGAATGCCAGGGATTTCATGAAGAACCTCAATGTGCGGCGGTATGCCCGGTCGATTGCTGTGTGCCTGATGAAATGTACCAGGAAACAGTCGATCAGCTGATCGCCAAGAAAGAAAAAATGCATATGTGATGTGCATAACTAATAGGCCCTGAAAGCCTATTCTGGCCGGATTTTCTCTACTTTAGACATAATATTAATACAGCAGTTCTACTGCTAAATTAGTGGCGGGTGATATTTCCCGTCGTAAAAAGGTGAAGGAGAAACGGCCTTCACCTTTCTTATTTGTTGCAGATCCTGTTTCGGGGTATAAAACCAGGAAATATGTGTTTTTTAGCAAATCAAATTTCCGGTAACCCGGATTTTCTTCAATATTTGTGGGGCAAAACCATTATCATCGTTACATGAAGAAGAACATAGCTTTGGTGACCGGCGGTTTTTCAGGCGAAGCAGTTATATCCTATAAAAGTGCCGTTACAATCGATTCCCATCTCAACAGGAAACAATTCAGAGTTTATAAGATCGATATCAATCCTAAAGGTTGGTTCTATGAACTGACCGATGGAAGAAAAGTGGAAGTAGATAAAAACGATTTTTCCTTACAACTCGATTCCCAGAAGATCAATTTTGATGCTGTTTTTATCGGTATTCACGGAACGCCCGGAGAAGATGGTAAACTGCAGGGATATTTCGATACGCTGAAGATCCCTTATACCAGTTGTGATGCAGCTACCTCTGCCATCACGTTTAATAAACGATATACTGTCGCTGTCGCAAAAATGGCCGGTATTGCTGTAGCAGAATCAGTCCTGCTGATCAGGAACAGTATTGGCAATCCCGAAGAAGCCATCTCGAAGCTGCGGTTTCCCGTGTTTGTAAAACCAAACAATGGAGGATCCAGCATCGGTATGTCAAAAGTAAATGCAGCTTCCGACGAGCTCGGTGTGGCTATTGAAAAAGCCTTTCGCGAAGATGACCAGGTATTGATAGAAGAATTTATCAGCGGTCGCGAATTTACCATTGGCGTTTTTAAAACCAATGGTACGATCGTCACGCTGCCTATTACAGAAGTGATCAGCAAGAAGGAATTTTTCGATTACGAAGCAAAATATGAAGGCGCTTCGACAGAAGTTACACCTGCACAGGTAGACGAATCCATTGCTGATAAAGTAAGAGATGCAGCCCGCACGATCTATAGTATATTCAATTGCCGTGGTATAGTACGGATAGATTTTATCTATCATGAAGAAAGCGGCCGCCGAGCAGGCTGCCGCGGAGGCGAGCAACGTGTGC
>CAMLGR010000081.1 GCA_946479615.1 uncultured Bacteroidota bacterium
CGCTGTTTCTTCTGCTGGTACATATAAAGCAGGCAATTCTGTAGCAGGTGATATCGGCCTGTACTACGATGGCAAAAGCGAACCCGGCGACGGCTTTACTTTTGGTGCTGTTTTATCTAACCTCGGCGCCAAGATCTCTTATACTGATAATGCTGATCAGAAAGATTTTATTCCTGCTAACCTCGGAATTGGTTTTACCTGGAACAAAGCCTTCGACGATCAGAATAAAATAACGCTCGGTGCTGATTTCAATAAATTACTGGTTCCTGCTTTTGAGGGAGATCCTTCTTCTGCACAGGACCTGGCTGATTATCGCACCAAAGGAGTACCAGGAAGCTGGTTCAGTTCTTTCAGCGATTTTCCCGGACAGGCAAACGTATCACTGGGTGCAGAATACTGGTATAACAACCAGTTTGCATTCCGCGCCGGTTATTTCTTTGAAGACAAATCAAGAGGTAACCGCCGTTATTTCACAGCAGGTCTTGGTTTGAAGTATAATATCTTCGGATTGAACTTCTCTTATCTTGCACCTACGAGCAGTGGTAACACACAGAATCCTTTGTCTAACACATTGCGTTTCTCTGTGATCTTCGACCTCGATGGTGGCAGTGGTGATGCAGCAACAACGAACTAATACCAGTCATAAGCACGGCTTATGATACTATACAATACAAGAGCCTCCTTCGGGAGGCTTTTGTATTTATAGGTCTATGAGTGTATTTCTATGTGTCTATGTGTAAAAAAAGCTGACTGGCATAGTCTTACCACATAGGATCATAGGTACATAGAAATACACACATAGACTATATTTGCCAAAACGACCTTTACATGTCATACAGAATCGGATCAGGCGTAGATTTTCACCAGTTGGCAGCAGGCAGGGAACTTTGGATCGGTGGTATCAGGATCGATCATCACAAAGGCGCTGTAGGTCATAGCGATGCGGATGTATTACTGCATGCGTTATGCGATGCAATGCTGGGCGCTGCCTGTCTCGGTGATATCGGTTTGCATTTCCCCGATACCGATGCCAGCTACAAAGACATCGATAGCAAACTGCTTTTAAAAAAAACAAATGAGCTGATCGCCGGAAAAGGGTATGCAATTGTAAATATCGATACCACTCTTTGTTTGCAATTGCCTAAGATCAGGCCCTATGTGGTACAGATGCAACAATCCATTGCAGGGATATTGAATATTGAAACAACAGCTGTTTCCATCAAAGCCACTACAACGGAAAAAATGGGATTTGTAGGAAGAGAAGAAGGATTGATGGCGTACGCGACGGTGTTGCTGGAGAGAGTGAATGGTCAATAGTGAATGGTGAATAGGCAATACAAACAGGCAGGCGATCGGGCTCACTCTGTATTTCTTTGCCAGATGCCATAAGCAAACTGCCACAATAAGCTCTATGTGGTAAAAAGCTAGCAGGGAATATGGTATCCCTTCCTGCCCGCCACTCACTATTTCCCACTACCCGTCCACCGTACAGGGTTTACTACATAGGTCATTGGTGAGAATTATATTGCAGGGTTGGCTATCTTTGTCGCATTACATATATTACTTTATTAATAAGCAACAATGTCCAGTACGAGCCTGACGGAAGTTAAGATCATTAATACATCATCCAATCCTTTACCTGAATATGCGACAACCGGTTCTTCCGGTATGGATATCAGGGCCAGCCTGGATCTTCCGCAAACCTTACAGCCATTGGAGCGCATCCTTATTCCTACCGGTTTATTTATTGAATTACCTCATGGATTTGAGGCCCAGGTAAGACCCCGCAGCGGATTGGCTGTGAAACAGGGGATTACCGTATTGAACAGTCCCGGCACGATAGATGCCGATTACAGGGGAGAAATTAAGATTATCTTAATCAATCTTTCGGCAGAAGCACAGGTCATACAACCCGGTGACCGTGTGGCGCAACTGGTGATCCAGCAGGTAGAACAGATACAATGGAAACCTGCCGATCAACTGGAAACAACAGCCAGGAATGCAGGCGGGTTTGGCCATACAGGCAAGCAATAAGTATAGTTATTGGTGTTAGATGTTAAATTTTAAATGCATTTAAATTTAGCATTCAGCATTTAAAATTGAGTATATACCATGAAAGCAGCCATTGTTTTAGTCGTCGTCATTTCTTTGCTGGCATCCTGCCGCTCTACGCGTAAGATACAGACGGCTATTGCCAAAAAAGATACCATGACAGCCGCCCCGGTAGCTGCTGTTCCCAAAGAAGATTCAGCTGCATTTATCCAGCAAACACTTTCTACCATCCGTGCCGGCAAGATCAACTACACTACTTTTTCTGCGAAGATCAATGTCGATTACCAGGGAGCTGATGGAAATAAATATGATGTGAACGCCAACCTGAGTATGTATAAAGACAGCGCTATCTGGATATCCATCACTGCTATTTTTGGTATTGAAGGATTAAGAGCGTATATCACTAAAGATTCTGTCAAGATCCTGAACAAACAGGATAAAGTATATACTGCCCGCAGCGTGGCTTATCTCCAGGAAATTACCGCCCTGCCGCTTGATTTGAGCACTTTGCAGGAAATACTGATCGGCAACCCTGTTTTCCTCGATACGACCCAGCTTTCCTATGCAAAAACAGGTGGTGGCGGCGTGTCCCTGTTAAGCTATAGTCAATGGTTCAAGAATCTGTTGACCCTGAACAGCTCCCTGAAGGCTGAAAACAGTAAGCTGGATGATATCGACCCGGCCCGCAGCCGTACCTGCAACCTGAGTTACAGCGAATATGAGAATAAAAAAGGGGTTGATTTTTCAACGAAAAGAAGGATCACGGTGGCCGAAAAATCGAACCTGGACATCAAGCTCGATTTCAAGCAATATGACTTTAATGAAACGTTAAGTTTCCCCTTTACCGTTCCTAAAAGCTATAAAAGGGATTAGGAGTTAAAATTTATTTTGCATAAAACCGTTATATCCGGGGCAAGGACCGGATTGACAAAGAGTTATACCCGGTACAGATCAATAATAAAGCATGAAAAAATATCTACTAACCTGCATTTTCCTGTTTATCGCTATGGGTTTTATATATGCCCAGACCAATGATAAGGCAGAATTGGAAAAGGAGAGAAAAGAGATCCAGGACGAGCTGAGGCAGATCCAGGGCATGTATGATAAGGTAAAGGGTCAGGCCAGGCAATCGCTCGGTCAGTTGAATATGCTGAAGAGGAAAATGAATTTGCAGGAGCGGTATATTAACAGTATCAATAAAGAGTTGCGGATGATCGACGATGATATCTACAAGAGCAACCTGGAGATCTATCGTTTGCAAAAGCAACTGGATACGCTGAAATCCGAATATGCGCGCACGATCGTGTATGCTTATAAGAACCGTAGTAGTTATAACTACGTCAATTTCATCTTTTCGGCGACTAGTTTTAATGACGCAATTCGCCGAGTTTCGTATTTGAAAAGTTACCGTTCTTACCGCGAAAAACAGGTGACTACGATCAATGAGACCCGGGAGCTGATCGCACATCGGCAGCAGCAGCAGCTGACACGAAAAGAACAGAAGCACCAAACGCTGGAAGAGCAGACAAAAGAGAGAACCGAACTGGCAGGACAACGGAAAGAAAAAGATGCGGTAGTAGCAGAATTGAAGACACAGGAAAAAGACCTGCAAAAGGAGATAGCAACTAAAAAGAAAAGAGATAAAGATCTTCAGAATGCAGTGAGTGCGATTGTCAGAAGAGAGATAGAAGCCGCAAAGAAGGAAGAGGCTGCGAGACTGGAAACAGCAAGAAAAGCAGAAGAAGCGAAGACGAAGAATGCGATAGCCACTAACCCGGCAGCAAAACCTGTAGCTCCTGTTACGAAACCGGCCGAAAAGCCGGAGAGCTACCTGGAGTTAAATGCCAAGGATGTGAAGCTGGGGGCTGATTTTTCGGAGAACAGGGGCCGGTTACCCTGGCCGGTCGATAACGGGTTTGTAAAAGTGCCTTTTGGTCCGTATACCATCGATGGTACCAAGATCAGGGGTGATAACCCGGGGATCACCATTGGTACGCAAAAGGGCCAGTCGGTAAAAGCGGTATTTGATGGAGAGGTATCGGCGATCCATAATTACGGAGAAGGCGCCATGATCATTTTAAGACATGGAAAATATTTCACTTCGTATAGTAATTTGTCCAGTGTAAGCGTTACTAAAGGAGCGGTGGTAAAAAGAGGGCAGGTAATTGGCAAGGCAGGGGAGGCAGATGATAATGTAGGGGGACAGGTTGATTTTATCCTGATGATCGAAGCGAACAATGTGAACCCGGCGCCCTGGTTGAATCATTGAGGCGGTTGGCAGTTATAAAAATGAGGATTTCAAATACAGGTGATATTCACCATTGACAATTCACCATTCACTATTCCAATCAGTACTATGAAAAAATACTTTCTAACGATCATCTTCTTGTGTTCCATGGCAACATTCGTTGCGTCGCGGGCTGAAATGGTTCGTAAACCTGTTATCGAAAAAAGGAAGCAGAAAGCAAAAGCTAAGAAAACCGCAGTTACCTCGCGGTCTAAAAAAACAACGGCCAAAAGCAAGCACCGCCATGCCGAGCATTCAACAGGAGCGAGCCGTACACGCAAAACTCCCACTACTAAAACGGTAAAGAAAGGGAAAGTATATCTTACGAAAAAAACGGCTACCAGCCTGGTAAAAGAAGATGTTGCTATCAAGCTGTCTGCAGAAGATATAAAAATGGGTGATGACTTTGAAGGCAGCCGTGGTCAATTACCCTGGCCGGTGGAAGGATCTATAAGTCTTCCTTTCGGAATTTATACGATCGATGGTACTAAGATCAAGGGTGATAATCCCGGTATCTTGTTTGCCACAGAAGATAATTCAGAACCGGTAAAAGCGGTATTTGATGGTGTGGTATCGGATGTTAGTACCAAAGGAGAAATCACATCTGTATGTATCCGTCATGGAAAATATTCTACTGTATATGGCAACCTCTCTGCTATCAATGTAAGTAAAGGTGATGTGGTAAAGAAAAACCAGGTAATCGCCCGTGTAGGTGATGGGTATGATGCAGATGGAGGAGAACTTACGTTTTTGTTAATGGTCAATCATGACAATGTGAATCCTGCGCCGTGGTTGAACCATTAGGTGAATAGTGAATGGTGAATAGGGGTGAAATAATAAGCATATCCCGCATTAGGGTACTCACCATTCACTATTGACCATTCACTACAGGAATCTCTCATACAACTTCTCATAGATCGGTACGATATGCTGTATATCGAATTGGCGGGCATGAGCCGCTGCGCGGGATTTGAAGCCGTGTAAAGTTTCATCATTGCTTAATATCGTCAATGCACTTTCGCTCATTGTTTTTATATCACCTACATCGGACAGGAAGCCTGTCTTACCATCGATATTGATTTCGCGAAGGCCACCGGCATTGGTAGATACGACCGGCACACCTGCTGCCATCGCTTCCAGGGCTGCGAGACCAAAACTTTCATATTCTGATGTCAGGAGGAAAAGATCGGCAATCGCCAGGATATCTTCCATCTGTTCCTGTTTGCCTACAAAACGTACATCATCGGCAATATTGAAAGTGCGGCTAAGTTCTTCTGCAGTTTGCCGTTCCGGTCCATCACCTACGAATAATAATTTAGAAGGAATTTTTTTCCGCACCTCGGCAAATATCTTCACCACATCCTGTACTCTTTTTATTTTCCTGAAATTGGAAGCATGCATAAGAATGCGTTCGCCACTTGGTGCAATGACCTTGCGGAAGGCATCGATGGGTTTGCGGCTGAACCGGCTTACATCAACAAAATTATAAATGACCTCAATCTCTTTTTCAATATGAAAAGTGCCGTAGGTCTCATCTCGCAGGTTTTCCGATACCGCGGTGATCGCATCGCTTTGATTGATGGAAAAAGCAACGACAGGTGCATAGGTCTTATCTTTTCCTACAAGTGTGATATCAGTTCCGTGGAGAGTAGTAATGACCGGGATCTTTTTTCCTTCGAGTTCTAATATTTTTTTAGCCATATAAGCGGCCGATGCATGGGGAATGGCATAATGTACATGCAGCAGGTCCAGATCATTATTCTTGATCACATCCACCATCGTACTCGCCAGCGCTGTTTCGTAAGGAGGATAATCAAACAGGGGATAGGTAGGAACCTGTACCTCGTGATAATATATATTCGGAATAAACCCGTTTAACCTGACCGGTTGCTGGTAGGTGATAAAATGTATGAGATGCCCTTTCTGAGCCAGTGCTTTTCCCAGTTCTGTAGCGAGTACACCAGAACCTCCAAAAGTGGGATAGCAAACAATTCCGATCTTCATAAATATATATTCGGTATAGATGAACTAAGGTAACAGTTTTGGCCCGGTTTGGTTGACCGTTCATCTTAAATTATTTGTTTCCTGTTTTAGCTTTATTTTACCTTTATCTAAATTCGATGTTAACATGAGAAAATTTACCCTCTCACTGATTATTTTGTCCGTATCAGTAACAACCCACGCACAAAGTGATGATTCCGTTTTTATCAAACATATTTCCGATGAAATATTCTCACACGGAAAAGCTTACAGCAATTTATATGACCTGACCAAGAATGTGGGTGGCCGGCTGGCCGGTTCACCGCAGATGGTAAAGGCGGAACAATGGGGGCAGCAAACATTACTCGCCAATGGTGCCGATAAAGTCTGGCTGCAGGACTGCATGGTGCCGCATTGGATAAGAGGTGGCAAAGATGAAGCCACTGCGTTGCCATCCAATAAAAGCCTGGATATACTCGCACTTGGTAATTCAATAGGAGCCGGTGAAAAACCCATAGAGGCAGAAGTGATTGAAGTAAATTCATTTGCTGATCTCGATGCAAAAAAAGATAAAGTAAAAGATAAGATCGTTTTTTACAATTATAAATTCGATCCCACTTTCATCAGCACATTCGATGCATATAGCGATGCTGTTAAATACCGTGGTGGCGGTCCCAGCCAGGCGGCAAAATATGGAGCCAAAGCGGTTATCGTCAGAAGCATGAGCCATAGTGCAGATAATTACCCGCATACAGGCGCTACGAGATATGATACAGCGTATGCCAAACTTCCGGCCGTTGCTATTGGTTTAAAGGATGCCGATTGGTTGAGCAGCCAGTTGAAGACAACGAAGGTGACGGTATCGATGAAAACAAATGCTCATTTTCTTCCTGATACGATCGGTCATAATGTGATCGGTGAATTGAAAGGCACAGAATTTCCAGATCAATATATTACAGTAGGAGGCCACCTCGATTCCTGGGACCCAGCCGAAGGCGCACATGATGATGGAGCAGGGATCGTGCAGACCATTGAAATATTGAGAACATTCAGGGCGCTGAATTATAAACCGAAACATACAATCCGGTTTGTATTGTTTGCCAATGAAGAAAACGGGTTACGCGGCGGTACCAAATATGCAGAAGAGGCCAAAGCAAAAAATGAAAAGCATGTATTCGCACTGGAAAGCGATGCAGGAGGATTCACGCCAAGAGGATTTGGGTTTAACGTGGATGATAACATCATCAGCAAGGTCGTTAAGTGGAGTTCTTTACTGGAACCGTATGGCGGCGGCAGGTTGGTGAAAGGGGGTGATGGTTCCGATATTGGTCCGCTAAAACGTTTATTGAATACTCCTACGGCTGGACTTGATCCCGATTCACAACGTTATTTCGATTATCACCATGCAAGAAATGATGTGTTTGAAGCGGTGAATAAAAGAGAATTGGAACTCGGAGCGATCAATATGGCAGCGTTGATCTATTTGGTTGATAAATATGGACTGTAAGGAGTTTTGAATGAGGGGTAGGAATTATGAATTATGAATGATGAATGTGCGTAGATAACAGTTACCTGCAGACTGATTCGCCCATTCATAATTCATCATTCTCAATTCTTAATTAGCTCTGCCTGTTATTCGGAGAGTTTTCTGATCGCTGATTGGACATCCGGAAAAGGAAACGAATCTACTACTTTCTGCATTTGTTTTTTTATATGCGCTGTTCCTAAGTCGCCGATGCTGCCTTCATGTGTATGATTAACAGCAGGGGTATAGGAAAACTTTCCCGCTTCAATATCAATCCCTACTTTTTTATAGGCATCACGGAATGGCATTCCACCTGAAACCAGTTTGTTTACTTCCTCCACACTGAACAGGTATTTATATTTCTCATCGGCCAGGATATCTTTTTTGATCTCGATATTGCTCAACATCAATCCCGCCATTTCAATACAATCCTTCAGGGTTTTAAATGCAGGGAATAAATGTTCTTTTAATAACTGCAGGTCGCGGTGATACCCGGAAGGAAGATTGGTGGTCATCATCGTGATCTCATTCGGCAACGCCTTGATGCGGTTGCAATGGGAACGGATCAGTTCGAATACATCCGGATTCTTTTTATGTGGCATGATACTGCTACCTGTAGTGAGAGCCGGAGGAAAACTGATGAACCCGAAATTCTGGTTTAAATACAGGCAGGCGTCCATGCTTAACCGGGACAAGGTATCTGCTACATTGGCTAATGACTGCGCCACGATGCGTTCTGCTTTTCCTCTTCCCATCTGAGCATACACCACGTTGTAATTCAGATCATCAAAACCCAGCAGCTGCGTGGTCAGGCTGCGGTTGATCGGGAAAGAAGAACCATAACCGGCTGCCGATCCCAATGGATTTTTATTGACCACATCATAAGCGGCTTTGACGGTGATAAGGTCGTCAACCAATCCTTCTGCATAAGCGCCAAACCATAAACCAAAGGAAGAAGGCATGGCAAGTTGCAGGTGCGTATAGCCAGGTAATAAATGATCCTTGTATTTTTCACTTTGCGATTGCAGTAGTTCGAAAAAAGGTTGTACCGTATGTACGAGCTCTTCGAGTTCATTCCGCAGGAATAATTTGATATCGACCAGTACCTGGTCATTGCGGCTGCGGGCGCTATGGATTTTTTTACCGGTATCGCCCAGTTTTTGCGTCAGTAATACTTCTACCTGAGAATGGATATCTTCCACATCATCCTGTAGCCGGAATTCTCCCTTCTTTACCTGCGCGTAAATATTTTTTAATTCAGTATGTAATTGCTTCAGTTCCTCTTTTGTCAATAGACCTACCGATTCCAGCATCTGTGTATGCGCAAGCGAACCCAGTACATCGAAGGCTGCCAGGTACATATCCATTTCCCTGTCAAGACCAACAGTAAATTGCTCTACTTCTTTTGTACTTGCTGTATTTTTTTGCCAAAGTTTCATAATCAGATAATTGCTGGTTAGAATAGAAAGTCAGAATTCAAAAGTAAAAAGTCAAAAAAACGAATCTGCCATTTTGAATTTATACTTTTGAATTTTCTCAAATGATCTTATTCAATAACTGAATATACAAGTCGATCCCGTTCTTTATTTCGTCGATAAAAATATACTCATCTGCGGTGTGACTGCGGGCGCTGTCGCCGGGTCCCATTTTCAAAGCGGGAAATGGCATCAGCGCTTTATCGGAGGTGGTGGGTGAACCATAATATCCTCTTCCCAATGCGATCCCTGCTTTTATTAAAGGATGATCCATCGGGATGGAAGTTGGTTTCATCCGCGTGGTACGGGGTTTGAACTGGCTCCTGATATTCGCTTTCAATTCTGCCAGTATCTCGTCAAATGTATATAATTCATTGACCCGGACATCGATCACAAATTTGCATTGCGGTGGCACTACATTGTGTTGCTGGTTTTCGGTACCGATCACCGTCACGGTCATTCTTGATTCGCCCAGCAAGGGACTTATTTTTTCAAATTTTGAATTGCGGATCCAGTTGATGTCATCCAGTGCGATGTATAATGCATTCTCTCCTTCGTTGCGCGCGGCATGACCTGCACGGCCTTGTGCAATACAATCGATCACCATCAAACCCCTTTCTGCTACTGCCATTTCCATTTTGGTAGGTTCGCCAACAATACCAAAATCGATATTGCCAAGGTAGGGCAGCACCAGTTCAATACCATTGACGCCACTGATCTCTTCTTCGGCGCTGGCGGCAAAAACTACATTATGATTCAGCTCTTTCTTATCATAATAATATAAAAAGGTAGCGATCAGGCTGACCAGGCAACCGCCTGCATCATTACTGCCTAATCCAAACAGCTTCCCGTTTTCCTCCACTGGTTCAAAAGGATCACGGGTATACTTGGCATTGGGTTTTACCGTATCGTGATGTGAGTTGAGCAGCACACTCGGTTTGGAAGCATCGTAGTATTTGCTTTTTGCATATACATTATTGCCGATCCGTGCATAGCTGACATCGAGCGAGCCAAAGAAATTGCAGATGATCTCGGCAGTTTCATTTTCTTCTTTAGAGAACGAAGGTGTTGCGATCAGTTCTTTCAGCAGGTTGATCGCTTGTGTACTCAGTGTATTTAAATCCGTGTTCATTGGTCGTTGGTTATACTGGTGCCTTTAGCACCGGTGATAAGTTGGTTTAATTCTTCTGCTTTACCGATCACAACTCTTTTTACGCCACTGTTCAGGGCGGCAAAAGCATTGTCGAGTTTAGGAATCATACCCGCAAATATTTTTTCCTCGTTTTTTAATTGCTGGTATGATCCAGGGTTGATCTTCGGAATAACAGTAGTATCGTCATTGGCATCGAGCAGGACGCCGCTTTTTTCAAATGAATAGATCAGTTGTACATGATAAGCAGCACTTAGTCCTCTCGCGATCTCCTGCGCAATAGTGTCGGCATTGGTATTGAGCAATTGTCCTTTTTTATCATGTGTGATGGGAGCTATGACAAGGGTAAGGCCCTGTTGCAGCAGGCCGGTAAAAAAAGATGTATTTACGGCATCGATATCACCTGCAAAACCATAGTCGATCGTGCCTTTGGTCCTTTTATGCGCCAGTATCGCATTGCCGTCAGCGCCGCTAAGCCCGATGCTGGCGCAATCATTTGCCTGTAACTGTGCTACTATATTTTTATTGATATACCCGGCATAGACCATCGTGACCACTTTCAGTGTTTCAGCATCGGTGATCCGGCGGCCATCCACCATTTTTTGTTCGATACCGAGGGTGCCGGCGAGTTTGGTGGCCAGTTTGCCACCACCATGCACCAATATTTTGTTTCCCTTTATGCCGGCAACATCTTTTAAAAATGCGGCCAGCTTAGTATCATCATCGATGATATTGCCGCCGATCTTAATGACGTATAAATTCTTTTCTATTTCCTTTTTGTTGTCCACTGTTCAATTTTAATACTCTCTATGTGAAACCTATGTTCCTATGTGGTGAGATTACGCCAATCAGCTTTTTTACCACATAGGCACATAGGTTTCACATAGGGTTTAAGAAGATTTACCCAGGATTTCTGACAGAACTGCTTGTGCTGCCCACACCCTGTTGCCTGCCTGTTGCGTGACAATGCTGTTAGGTCCGTCGAGAATCTCATCGCTTAATTCTACGTTCCGGCGCACCGGTAAGCAATGCATCACTTTGGCATTATTGGTCGCGGCTATTTTTTTATTGGTCAGCATCCACTTTGGATCGCTTTCATAAATTTTACCATAATCGGTATAGGTGCTCCAGTTCTTCACATATACAAAATCGGCTCCTTTCAATGCTTCATCCTGGTTATGGGTGATCGTTGCTCCTTTGGTAAATTCTTCACTCAGCTCATAATCTTCGGGATGCGTGATCACAAAATCAGCTTTACCCCAGGCATTGACCCATTGCGAAAAACTATTCGCTACGCATTGGGGTAAGGGTTTTACGTGCGGCGCCCAGGTAAGAACGATCTTTGGTTTGGTGCCGGATACTAACGGATTATTCAGCAGACTTTCCTGTATGGTAATAATATCGGTAAGAGATTGCAGGGGGTGCAGGGTTGCACTTTCCAGGCTTACCACGGATATACCAGCATATTTAATAAACTGTTTGATATAAAGTTCGCTATAATCATCTTCACGGTTTTTCAGCGAAGGAAACGTGCGGATAGCGAGTATATCGAAATATTTGCCGAAAATGGGAGCCGCATCTTTTACATGTTCAACAGAACTGCCACTCATGATCGCTTCTTCTTCAAATTCCAGCGCCCAGCCTTCACTGCCTACATTGAAGACAATACATTCCATCCCCAGGTTCTGGGCGGCGATCTGCGTACTTAAACGTGTACGCATGCTGGGATTCAGGAACAGGCAGCCGATACGTTTATTGGCACCCAGCTTCCGGGCTGCAAAAGGATCGGCTTTGTAAGCAAATGCTTTTTTTACCAGATCGTCGATATTGGTAACATCTTTTACAGAAACAAACTGCTTCATTCTTCCTTTTTATATGGTTCGTAAAACTCTTTTATGATCCATCTTCTGAACAGCAAAGACAGCCGGTAAGCAAAATAGAAAGGCAGCATCCCGATACAACCTGATAACATAAACCGTGTACAACCAAATCCGCCAGCCTGTTCCCGGGGAGCCGCCAGCGGCATAATAATATCGACAATAACCGGTATGCCAACCAGGAATAAAAAGACAGCCGCCATACCTGACCTGGTGCCTTTCATATGTTGAGCAATGATTTACGCTTTTGCTTCTTCGCCGCTCAGTACCGCTATTTCTTCTTTCAATGCCTCAATAAAATCTTCAGCATCTCTTTTCTTCAAAGCAAGAGAAGGTAACAGTCTTATCACATTTGGTTTGGATTCACCCGTAAAGATCTTCTGGTTCCAGAGTAAATTCTTTTTGAGGTCCTTCAGTTCTTCCGGCACATCAAACCCGATCATCAGGCCACGGCCTCTTACATTTTCCAGTTGGGGGATCGCTGATAATTCATCTTTCAGGTATTTGCCTACCATTACCGCATTGCCCATCAGCTTTTCTTCTTCGATGATCTCGAGTACCGCTAACGCGGCCACACAAGCCAGGTGATTACCGCCAAACGTAGTGCCTAACTGGAAATGTTTAGGTTTGATATGCGGTGTAATGATCACACCTGCTACCGGGAATCCATTACCCATTCCCTTCGCCATTGTATACATATCGGCATTGACACCAGCAAAATCATGACTGAAGAATTTGCCGGTACGGCCATAACCGCATTGTACACTATCGGCAATATATACGGAACCGTATTCATCGCAAAGCGAACGGATCTTTTTCAGGAATGATTCATTGGCAACATTGATACCGCCCACTCCCTGTATACCTTCGATGATAACAGCAGCGATCTGTTTACCATTTGCTTTAAAACATTTTTCAAGCGCCTCGGTATCATTGAAAGGAAGGAAGATCACATTTTCTGTTTCATTGACAGGAGCGCTGTAATTCTTATTATCAGTAACGGATACTGCCAGGGATGTTCTGCCATGAAACGATTTGCTGAAGGCAACAATCTTTTTTCGGCCGGTATGAAAAGAAGCCTGTTTCAATGCATTTTCATTGGCTTCTGCGCCCGAGTTGCAAAGAAAAAGCTGGTAATCGGTTTTGCCCGAGACCTTACCTAATTTTTCGGCCAGTTGCTCCTGCAAAGGCATTTTGATCGAGTTGGAATAAAAAGCAATTTTTTCCAGTTGCTCTTCGATTCGTTTTACCCAATGCGGATGTGTGTGCCCGATACTGATGACGGCGTGGCCGCCATAGAGGTCGAGGTATTGCTCTCCGTTGTCATCCCACACATAAGAGCCCTTTGCCTTTACAATAGTTACATCATTGATAGGGTAAACATCGAATAGATTCATTTGTTATAATTATTAGTTGTGAAAGTTAAAGGTTAGTGTTAATTCCAGGGTTTAGGTGTTCAGTGTTAAATATGATGAGTATACATTACAGGTTCGTTTTGCTTCTATATCCTTATATCTTCAAATACTGTAAAGTCCGTTCCGAAGTTTTAGTTCCTGATAACACGCATCACCTAACACCTAAAACTTAACAGTTAACACCCAGGGTTATATCCTGATCAGAATCCAGTCGCTTTCAACCTTAGGCCAGTTGTTTCTTCCAGGCCAAACAGCAGGTTCAGGTTTTGTACAGCATGACCTGAAGCACCTTTCAATAAATTATCGATGGCCGTATGTACCACCAGTTTACTTCCCGCTTTTTCCAACTGGATCAGTCCTTTATTGGTATTGACGACCTGTTTCAGCGAAATAGGTTCTTTACTCACATGGGTAAAAGGCTGACCTTTATAAAATTCGGTATACAATACATTCAATTCTTCCAGGCTCAGGTCGCAATTCAGCGTGGAACTTACAAATATGCCACGGGTAAAATCACCTCTCCAGGGAACAAAACTGATATTCCCGTTTTCCGGTGAAGGAAAATCTTTCTGCAATTGTTGTATGGATTGATGTATCTCTCCCAAATGCTGGTGTGAAAGTGTTTTATACGCCTGTATATTATTCGCTCTCCAACTGAAATGAGAGGTGGGGGATAAAGATTGTCCCGCTCCTGTAGATCCTGTGATGCCGGTCGTATATATATCCTTTAATATTCCTTCTTTTGCCAGGGGCAGTAAGCCCAGTTGTACGCCGGTTGCGAAACAACCGGGGTTGGCAATATTCTGTGCTTTCTTTATTTCATCGCGCTTCAATTCAGGCAAACCATATACGAATTTCCGGTCACCGATCGAAGATTGTGACGCTAACCGGAAATCATTGGCCAGGTCGATGATCTTAATGGAATCTGTAATGGTATGCTGGGTAAGAAATTTCTTTGATTCACCATGGCCGAGACAAAGGAAAAGCACGTCGAGACTTCCATCTGTCAGCGGGGTGATGGCATCGGTGAAGACAAGATCGGTATCTCCCAGCAGATCCTGGTGCACAGTATAGACAGGTTTGCCGGCATTGCTGCGGCTATGAATAAAGGAAAGTGATACATACGGGTGATGAATCAATAAACGAATGAGTTCGCCACCGGTATAACCTGCTCCCCCGATAATGCCTGTTCTGATTGTCATGTTGTTCTTTTTAAATAAGAAATAAGAAACAGAGAAATAAGGAATAAGGAAGTGAACCTGAATAATAAGGAATGCTTACTTTCTCATTCCTTATTTCTTATTCATTATTCCTTATTATCACTCTCCGTCTTCACCAAATGATACATCATCGTTTGGTTGCCGAATATGCGGCTGAACCCTCTTACATCTGCACCGGTAAAACCGGTATTCATTTCACCATATTTACCAAACTTGCTGTTCATCAGATCGTATTTGCTTTCGATACCGATCACCTGGAAACGATACGGTTGCAACTGGATGAATACATCGCCTGTTACATTCCGCTGGGTAGTTTCCAGAAATGCTTCGATGTCGCGCATCACGGGATCGAGGATCTGTCCTTCATGCAGCCAGTTGCCATAGAACTGTGCCAGTTGATCTTTCCAGTTGAGTTGCCATTTGGTCAACACGTGTTTTTCCAGCGCATGGTGACCTTTCAATATGATCATGGGAGCTGCTGCTTCAAAACCAACACGTCCTTTGATACCGATGATCGTATCGCCGATATGGATATCCCGCCCGATGCCAAATGGACCGGCAATGGTTTGCAGGTATTGAATGGCTTCGGAAGGATGGTTAAAAGGTTTATCGTTTACTTTTTTCAGTTCTCCTTTTTCGAAATGAAGTTTGACTTCTTCGGCTTCTGTTTTGGTAACCTGTGTAGGCCAGGCTTCTTCCGGTAAAATGCCTTTGGAAGAAAGTGTTTCTTTACCCCCGACACTGGTTCCCCATAATCCTTTATTGATCGAGTAAGAGGCTTTTTCGAAATTCATTTCCACCCCTTTCTCTTTGAGATAGTTGATCTCCTGCTCACGGCTTAGTTGCATATCGCGGATAGGAGTGATGATCTCAACACCGGGGATCATGATATGAAAGATCATATCGAAGCGAACCTGGTCATTACCGGCGCCGGTGCTGCCATGTGCTACAGCATCGGCATTCAATTCACGGGCATGATCGGCAATATGCAATGCCTGGCTTAACCTTTCTGCCGAAACACTCAGCGGGTAGGTATTATTCTTTAACACGTTCCCGTAAATAAGATACTTGATAATGCTGTCGTAATAACTTTTAACCGCGTTAACCGTTTTATGTGATTTTACGCCAAGACGGTAAGCATGTTCTTCTATCTGTTTTAATTCTTCAGGAGTAAAGCCTCCGGTATTGACAATGATACTATGTACCTCGTATTGTTTTTCTTCCGTAAAATATTTTACACAAAATGAAGTGTCAAGACCACCACTGAAACCGAGGACGACTTTGGCACCGGGGAGAAGGGTAGAAGTTGATTCAGGAATGCTCATTTTATGGGTTTAATTAGAAGTAAGGAATAAATAATAAGAAATGGGAAAGTAAGCACCACACAGTTTTCAGATTTACTTTCTTATTCCTTATTTCTCATTCAGGTATAGTTTAGAAATGAAATAAATGAAAAAGTGATTTATGCTTACCGCCATTGCCGCCACCATCTTTTTTCAGGAAAGGTTTTAACAGCTTCCATTTCTTGAAACGGAGCAGGCGCTCAAAGCCTTTTACATTTTCTTCAAAATATTGTTTGGTCTCTTCAGGTTTGTAATGATCTTTCGGATCGTAGAGCATAGCCGTGCACATACAGTTCTTGCGCTCCTTGCTCATCAGGATCTCGTAGTTCACACAGCTTTTACAACCGGCCCAGAAATCTTCGTCCTGGGTGAGTTCGGAATAGGTTACAGGTTCATAGCCGAGATCGGAGTTGATCTTCATAACGGCGAGCCCGGTAGTCAGTCCGAATATTTTTGCCTCGGGATATTTTTGCCGGGAGAGATCGAATATTTTTTGTTTGATGGATTTGGCGATACCGCTTTTCCGGAAAGCAGGCGAAACGATCAGGCCGCTGTTGGCCACGTATTCACCATGGCTCCAGGTTTCGATATAGCAGAAACCCACCCAGGTGCCATCGGGCATTAAGGCAATCACAGCTTTGCCCTCGTCGATCTTTTGTTCGATATAGGAAGGGCTGCGTTTGGCGATACCCGTTCCCCGGGCAGCTGCAGATGCTTCCATTTCATCCGTGATGATGGTTGAATATTTCTTATCATCCGGGGCGGCTACCCTAACGATAATTTGTTGATTGTCCACGATTGAAAAAAGTTATTAATTGTGCGGATCACCAGTCCTGAAGTTGTTTGTTGTAGGGATGCTTCACTGACAGGGACCAGGGTGAAAGGTTCGTCCTGTCAGCATTCAGGTTGACGTCGCGGGCGGGAAAAAGTAAATACATCATACCCAACAGCATACACCCCGCTTGTAATGGGCGCATGGAAGGCAAATTGCTTAGTATGTGTCAAAATATTACTCACGTTTACAAACAAATTGTAAATTGAATACAAATGTATAATAATAATCGGTTCAACATCATAAATTTTTTGTTATAAATACCCGTAATGGATATACAAAAACCGGTCCCTGAATCCCGTGTTTCAGGACTTAGAAAATTTTTCCGCCTGTTTGCAGCGATCCTTCTGCTTGCTGCCATTATTTTGGTTTACTGGAAGTATTTTTTTGTATTTGGGGAAGGTGTCAAATCCGGGCATTTGAATTATGCGGTGCGGAAAGGAAATGTTTTCAAGACGTATGAAGGCAAACTGATCCAGCAAGGCTTCAAAGGCAGTCTTCAGTCATACGAATTTGAGTTTTCGATAAAAAACAAACGGGTGTTTGAAATACTTGAGAAGAACAGTGGTAAAAAATTTGATCTTCATTACCGGGAATATCATGGTGTAATTCCGTGGAGAGGTAATACGGTGTTTGTGGTGGATAGCATATTGTCGATGTCGGAAGAGTGAGGAATGGAGGGTGTTTTCAGCGGGAAGAATGGAACAGGGATAGAAGTGGATGGACGGATGTATCATGGATTTTTTATGAAATTCCGGCAAGCAAATGACCTTTATAATAAAAGATGTAAATCCACTTATTATCCGCCCATCCACTTCTATCCGTGTTCTATTCTTCCTCCGGTCAACCTTTTCCCCTCCATCATCCCAGCAGCAGGAATATCGCCGGGCGTTTATGCAGATCGACCTTTTCTTTTCTCCAGTCCGCGATAGTCTTTGTTTTGATCCATTCTTTTTCACCGGTCAGGTCAGCCGCCAGGCATAAGAGGGTAGATGGCTTACATGTTTTCAGCAATGCTTCTACCAACTGATTATTACGGTAAGGGGTTTCTATGAATATCTGTGTACAATTCCTTTTCTGTGATTCATTTTCCAGTTCCTTTATATTTCTTATACGTTCCTGGTTATCGATCGGCAGGTATCCTGCAAACCGGAACTGCTGACCATTCATACCACTTGCCATCAGCGCCAGTAAAATGGAACTCGGTCCTACCAGTGGTTTGATGGCAATATTCATTTCCTGTGCGGCAGCAATCAATAATTGGCCTGGATCGGCAATGCCGGGACAACCAGCTTCGCTGATAATACCGATATTTTTTCCTTCTTTTAATTTTTGCCGGAAACTGTTCATAACCTCTGTTTCGGCTTTATGGATCGTGAACCATTCATAATTATCGATCACCATTTCTTTCCAGATGGTTTTAAGAAAACGCCGGGCCGTCCGTTCATTTTCTACAAAGAAGACGGTGCAATCCTTTACTGCACCGGTGATATAAAGAGGGAGTGCATCGGTTCCTTTTTCATCCAGCACAGTGGGCACCAGGTACACAGTTGGCATACGATTATTTTTTTACCTGGTTTACCGTCAGGGTAGCGGCAATGATAGCATAAGCCGGTGCGAAGATGATGACCAGGTGCATGAGATAAAATAAAACCCCGTTACCAATAGCCAATCCTTTGTGACGGGCTATGAATTGTGTGCTTTCTGCAGGCGTATAGTTATTGCGGGCCAATCCATAGTCAAGCATGGAAAAACCATAGTAATAGCATTCAACGAACAGAACGATCAGCGGTGTGATCCAGCCGATGACGGGGACGAGTGATAATATAATAAGCGCGACGAGGTAAACCGTTTGCCAGCCGCAGTTACGCAGCGCCATCCATATACCACGGGCTGCTTCCTGGCGGATGCCCTTCCAATTGCGGATGGTTTCATTTCCTTCGATAATTGCTTCGGTCTTGCGGCTCAGGTATGCAAAAAGCGGTGAGCCGATGATCAGGCAGATATATTTGAAAAAAGAGAAATAGAAAAGAAGAAGGGTTAGCCAGAATATAATACCGGCAAAGGTGAACAGGAATCCAAGCAGGCTGTTCTGGAATTTCTGTGTCCAGTCGCCCACATGCAGGATATAGGTAACATATTCAATAACCGATGTAGCGGAACGGCCAAAAAAATACATGGCAGCAATAAACAACGCCGTATAAATAAGACCCGGGATCAACACCCATTTCCAGAGCTTATGTTGCGTAATGAAACGATGAGCTTGTCCCCAGGATTGGATTGTTATTACGATTTCTTTGAGCAAGGCCTAATTTTGATCGGTAAATATAAGGAAGTCGGGCTATAATTGCAGTAGACAGCCCGGTAGCCGGCAATCATTCAGCAGCCGGTTTTATTATGAAACATTGAATACTCATAGATAGAAATGAAAAAGCTGGCACTGGCATTTTATCAGCGGGAGAATGTACTGGAGATTTCCAGGGAGCTGATGGGAAAGATATTGGTGACAACCTGGAACGGTATTGTTACTTCGGGACGGATTGTAGAATGTGAGGCATATGCAGGCGTCATCGATAAGGCATCGCATGCCTATGGCGACAGGAGGACTAAACGCACCGAAATCATATATGCCAAAGGTGGAGTAGCCTATGTGTATCTCTGCTATGGCATTCACCAGATGTTTAATATCGTCACCAATGCAAAAAATACACCGCATGCGATTCTTGTACGTGCACTAGAACCTGTCAAAGGAGTGGATGAAATGCTGAAGCGTACCGCGAAAGAGAAATTGGATAACTCTCTCACCCGCGGGCCAGGCAATGTGTGCAAAGCATTAGGCATTTATACTTTTCATACCGGGACGGTATTGAATGGGAAAGAAATTTTCATAGCCGATGATGGATTTGTTTATGCTGATAAAGAAATTGCTACCTCTCCCCGGATCGGTGTTGATTATGCAGGTAAGGATGCTTTATTGCCATACCGGTTTTATGTGAAAGGAAATGCGTTTGTGAGTGGGAAACCAAGGTAAAAAATAAATGTAAAATCTAAAATGTCCAATCCAGAATGTAAAACGGAGGTCATTCCGGAATGATTCCCCGTTTTACATTCTGGATTTTATATTCTACATTTTACATTACTTTTTTGTTCCTCATTCCTTATTTATTATTCCTTATTTTTCCATCCGTCTTTGTATCTTGAAAACAAAAACCTTCTTGCCAGCGATCTCCAAACAACAACTGCGGTTTATTGCCTTATTATCCGGTCTTGTCGTTACCGCCCTGATTTATGTATTCAACCCGTTTGGTGTAGATGCGGCTGCTGTAAAAGTGCTGGCTATTTACAACAGCACAGGCGTAAACCTGTTTTGCCTGGCATCATTGCAGCACTGCAAACTTTACAGGTTTTAACCTGGTCAGCCATCAGCTGACCGCTGATACCTGACTGCCGACAGCCCTAAAACACCACCCTGAAACTACCGAATATTCCAAAACGTTCAAATGTTTTATCAGGTAACGGGCGGGGTAATACCTTCCAGATAAAATCAAGCCTGAAAATTTTGAAAATATTATCTACACCAGTTCCTATTTCAAGATATGGCTTTCCATCAAGTGTTTTAAAAGAGTGTCCGTTATTATCAGTATTATAATCTTTATTAGCCTGGCTTAGTCCGCTCCACATGATTTTAGCTCCCCAAAATTGCCTGAATTTAAGCATTCTTGTAAGTGGGATAAACCTGAATACGCCATTACCTATATTATGCTCTACATTTATGCCCGAATACCAGTCTGCC
>CAMLGR010000082.1 GCA_946479615.1 uncultured Bacteroidota bacterium
CATTGCCGTTCAAGGCACAAATCTCCCGAGCGCGATCCGAGTGAAGCCATCCATGGGACGCGGTTAATCCATTTTCACTGTACACTTATAATCGGCCGATTGCGGATTTCGCACAATCAATTCGCCGGTAATGTTCTTAAACTGGTTGGGATAATCTTCAATCACCCTTTGTATACCTGTCAGCAGATCCTGCTGTAAAATTGATTTGAATTGAGCCTGAGAAGAATAGGAAAGAAGTAATAAAATAGTAAAAAACCTAAGGGCTTTTACGCATTGTTTCATTAGTTTTGGATTTAACTGGTTAACAATTAAGGCCCAATATTATTAAATCTTGATTGTAATTTATACTTTTAAGAAGAATTTTCCGTTACCTAGTAATTAAACAAAATCCAGTATGAAAAACAAGAGCATTGTACATTCTAACGAAGAAGCGAGAATCTATCGCAGTTATTACAAACCTTCCCTGAATATTTTCCGATTGTTTAAGTCTGTATTGTGTGTATTTGTATCCGGATCATCACCGGCTGCTTCTGCCAGCTACAGGAGAAAATAAAACGTCTTTACTAACCCCCCATTATAGTAAGCTCTTCTGTAACCAGAGGGGCTTTTTTAGTTTTGGTTGGTTTTCTCTTTTTTGCTCCCACCCATTTTGGTAAGATTATACAGGAAACTGACCATAAAATAGCGGCGCAATACAAGGTTTCTGGTATCCTGGATATAATTGTCGCCCGTGCTGCGGGTGATGCTCTGGTTCTGATTGAGGATATCATTTACCGAAAATTTGACTTCTCCATTCTTATTTTTAAGTACCAGTTTACTGATAGCTGCATTTATTAAGGGTATACTTTGATTATATCCTTCCACCCGTCCCGAGCTGGCATAATAATCCATATTGATAAGAAAAATAAAACCATTAGTTAAGCTATAGGAAAAATCGGCGGAGTAGATCTGCGATAAATATTTTTCATTAAGCATTTTATTAATAGAATACCTGACTTGCGTATAGGAAAGGCTTGCCTGCGCGCTGAAATCATATTTATCATTGGTAATTGCCACAACAGCTCCCTGGGTAAGGTTGAGAGTTTGCCCGGTATTTTTTTCTTTATACAAAAGGCTTACATCCCTGTTATAAGAAATATTGCTGGTGAAGTTGATACTGGACCCCTTTAACCTGGGATTTTTAAACGGGAACCCAAAGGTCAGGTAAGAGGAGGCCTGATAAGAACCATTTACATTTTCGGGCCTGGTAAGTTGTATGCCGCTGGTCAACGTGTCAATACTATTCACTATTTTATTAGATGTAGTTGAAAAATTCATGCTAAGCGCCATAAACCTGAAAGTCTGCATATTAAATGTATTATACCCCATGCTCAGGTTATGATTGAATTCCTGCTTCAGGTCAGGATTACCGGTTCTTACATTCAAAGGATCGGTAACATCCAATATATTTTGCAATTGCAAGCCACTTGGCGGATTTGTTCTTCCACTATATTGAACACGGAGGTTTTTCCCACGGTCAGGTGTAAAATTTAAATTAGCTGTAGGAAAAAAATTAAGTTGTCTCTGTGTTATCACCGAATCTTTGGTTATTGAAGCCTGGTAACTATTATTTTCCTGTTCAGATCGTTGCACTCCTATGCCAACCTGGTAATTATACTTTGGTTTCTGTGCCCTGAAGTTGATACCGAAGCGATGCGCCAGGAATGTATTTTTAAAATTATTGGTTAATCCCTTGTTTAGGCTATCGTACTTGTCACTAAGAGGGTTAAAATCATATGTCTCCCTGTTAGCATTACTGGCATTGTTAGTATATGCATAATTTAGTTCTAATAATTGATTTAACCCGAAAGGCTCCGTATACGAAGTACTTATGATATTGTACCGGTTTGTATTCTTTTGATTATTATTTTGATTCTGGTAAATTGTCCGATATATGCTCTCATCCCGCTGATAAAATTCGTTCTTTGAAAAGGTGTATCCCTGGTTATTATTATTCGCTATGCTATTATTCCATCCTATTGTCAAGGTGCGGCCTATTTTGTTAAACCGGTGACGGATCAGCAGGTTATTATTCCAGTTAGCCGATTCAGTTCGTCTAGTATTATCAGTTTTGCCGGTAATCGAAAGATATCTTGCAGAAGGGATCTCGGAAAAAGTAAAGGATGTATCCATCGACTGGCTTTGCATACTGGCTATATTAACCGAAGGTGTATATAAAAAAGAAGTAAGCGAATCAATCTGATACTCAAACCTCAAATTAAACCGGTGTCCTTTATTTTCATTAAAAGATGAAGATTTTTTATTCAAAAGAGCAATGGAATCTGTAAATATACTTTGCTTAAAAAGATTTTCTTCCTGCTTGATAGCAGAGCTGGTATAAAAATAGCTTCCGGAAACATTTAACTTTTTTCCCCATTGATTAACATAATTTAATCCGGCAGCCCCTGTTTTATTTATTCCAACTCCGCTCCCGCTTCTTGAGCTTCCCCTGCCACTACCCGGTCCTTCACCAAGTGAGAACCCCTGGTCATTAATATTATTGGAATTAAAAACAAGGGAAATGCGTTCAGATTCACTGAATTTATTCAATCCCAGGTTTCCCTTGTATTTTCCTTCATCTCCATAACCAGCAATGGCTCTGCCGAAATATCCTGTTTTTCTATCCTTTTTCAGCTTGATGTTGATCGTCTTTGTCCGGCTGCCATCATCAATCTTGGTAAACTTGGCCTGTTCACTCATGTCGTTAAAAACCTGCACACTTTCCACCATCTCAGCTGTCAAATTTTTAGTCGCTATCTTAGGATCGTTGCCAAAAAATTCTTTCCCATCAACATATATTTTTTGAACCTGCTCACCCTGTGCCTTTACCGTACCGGCTTTATCCACTTCAACTCCTGGTAATTTTTTAAGCAAATCTTCGACTGTTGCATTGGGTTTTGTCTTAAACGCGCTTGCATTGAATTGAATTGTATCTTTTTTTATTACAATCGGCGATTCGCTTGTTACGATCACTTCTCCGAGTAGCTGCACATCTTTTGCTGGTGTCAGATCTCCCAGGTCGAGTTGTTGTTTGCCGGCAAGCGTGATCGGTTTTTTTATTTCCGTATATCCCTGGTGAGAAACGATAAGATGGTAAGAACCTGCAACCAGGTTCCTGATCTCAAAAAGACCCTGGGCATTGGTGAGTGAAAAAGAAATGACGGAGGAATCTTTGGGTTGCAGTATTGAAACCGTGGCATCCATCAATGGCTTGCCCGAAGTGGTATCTGTTACCTTTCCCTTAACAGAAGCATCTGCCCGTTGCGCTCCGGCATAAGCAAAAAAAAGTATGGCCGCCGCAACGGTACAAATTAGCCTCTTCATTAAGATGGTTTATATACCACCAAAATTAAAAGTAACCCGATAGAATAACTTTCAGGAACCTGTTAAAAGAAGAAGTAATCCCATATGAAAAACTAATGCTCCCGGTCGGAAACATTAGCTTATTTAATCATTATTGACCCGGTTAACTAAACAGGTATTCTACATCTTCGCGTGTCAGTGATTTCACAAAACTACTGTCATCGGTGATGAGTTCTTTGGCAAGCGCTCTTTTCTTATCCTGTAATTGCAATATTTTATCTTCAATGGTATCCTTGCAGATCATCCGGTAAGCAAAGATATTTTTCGTTTGGCCAATACGGTGTGTTCTATCGATCGCCTGCTGCTCCACTGCAGGGTTCCACCAGGGATCAACGATGTACACGTAATCAGCCGCGGTAAGGTTCAAACCCACACCACCCGCTTTTAAGGAGATCAGGAACACTCGCACCGCATCATCGTTCTGGAAACTTTGGATCGCTTTTTCCCTGTCAGGCGCAGAAGTGCTTCCATCAAAATATTCGTACTTCACACCAAGCTCATCCAGCTTGGCCCTGATCAGCGCCAGCATTCCAAGAAACTGCGAAAACACCAATGCTTTGTGGTTGCTGATATTTTCTGTGATTTCCCTGGCCAGCTCTTCAAGTTTGATAGAATGGTTTTCAAATTTCTCATCTTCATTCAATATCGCCGGGGAATCGCATATTTGTCTCAGCTTCATCAAACCCTGCAGGATCGTAAGTTGCGATTTTTGAATGCCCTGCTCCTGTATCGTACCAAGTATCTTGTCACGGAAATCATTACGATATGCATCATAAATCTTACGCTGCTCATCATCCATTTCGCACCAAAGGATCATTTCAAGTTTTTCCGGAAGATCACGCGCCACCTGCTCCTTTGTTCTGCGCAGGATAAATGGGTATAATATTTTCTTTAAATGCTCTTTTCTGTCCTGCTCGCCAAATTTATCAATGGGCACTGCAAATTCCTGGCGGAAGTATTCCATCGTACCTAGCATACCGGGGTTCAGGAAGTTCATTTGCGCAAAGATGTCAAATGTATTGTTCTGTAAAGGCGTACCGCTCATACAGAGACGATGTTTGGAATTGAGCAAACAAGCTGCCTTGGTTACTTTGCTCGACGGGTTTTTGATCGCCTGGCTTTCATCCAGTATCACATAATCGAAGTTCACGCTCACCAGCAATTTAATATCGCTGCGCAATGTTCCGTAAGTAGTGATAGTGATATCATGGTCGATGATCTCTTCCCTTGACCTGGTACGCATTGCTCCATGATGAATACGGTAAGTCAGTTTGGGTGTGAATTTCCTGATCTCATTCTCCCAGTTATAGATCAGCGTGGTCGGACAGACCACCAATGCTTTTAACTTGCCATGGGTAGCGCGGAAATAATCGAGGAATGATAATGCCTGTACCGTTTTACCCAAACCCATATCATCGGCAAGAATACCACCCCAGTTAATATCGGTCAGGTAATTGAGCCATTGATAACCGGCTACCTGGTAAGGACGCAATATTGATTTAAGATTTTCCGGCGCTTCGATCTCTTTTATTTTGTTGAACTGGCGAAGTTTTTCATATTTCTCTTCCAGTTGCACGACCAGCTCTTCTTCATCCCTCGTTTCATATAATTCATCCACAACACTTAAATGGTAGCGGGATAATTTCAGGTTGTGAGAATTGCCTTCTCCCACGCGGAAGAGCAACGAATATTTTTTCAGCCATTCTTCCGGCAAAATACCAAGTGTGCCGTCATTCAGCTGTACAAACTGCTGCTTGTTGGCCAATGCTCTTTTTACTTCGGCAACGGTAACTTTCTGATCGCCGAAAACAATATCGATCTTGGCATCAAACCAATCGGTATTGCTGCTGATAAAGATCTTTGTCTGTGGCTTGGCGGTATTAAAACGGAAATTTTTCAACGCCTCGAATCCATAGACCGGTGTTTTCATTTCGTTCATCGCATCCACGAACAGGAAGAACCAGTTGTTCTTCAATACATCGATCCCTTTTAATGCGAGTGACCCGTTTTCTTCATTATAAATAAAATTGGAATGAAGGTTCTGCAATTTTTCAATAAATACTTTCTCCACTTCCCTGTTCCGGTGAACGATCAGCACTTTATCACCTTGTGGCACCACGATCTCATCCCTGTCCCTCGATTTGGTTTCATATCCTTTGTAGGAGAAAGAAGGTTGGAACACCAGATAATCTCCCTTTTCTACCAGGAATAATTTTACTTCCGGGTCGCCGTCTTTTACTTCCTGGACTAATGTCTTATCAAAATCAACTTTATATTCCCTGGCCAGTGGCAATAGGAATTGGGAAAGATTGGATGACCAGTCTTCTGCTGATACTACGATCTTGCCGGCAGGCAAAAATTTCTCTGCCAGATGAATCACTTCATTGCTTTTCCAGAGATGCAATTGATTATTATAAAGAAAAAACAAGGGGCTCGCACTTTCATTCTCTGATAAATCATATTCCATTCCACCACCTTTTACGCGGCATTGAATAGTATAATGCGAATTCTTTTTAACGATAAAATGCAATGTTGCTTCTTCTTTATTTACCTGTAAGGGTTCGAGATTACCTGTCTTGAATGTTTTCCCTGAAGGCAGCAGGAAAAATAAAGGTTTGGTAACACCTTCCTGTTCCAGGCAAAGCTTTTTCAAACGGGGAAAAAGATATTCGGCCATCAATTCTTTTGTCTCTGCGGGCAGATCGTCTTCATCCTGGTGAATAATATTTTCCCAGATCCCCGAGAAGGGAGAATTACGGCTTACATATTTATTGATCTCTGTATCCTGCAATTTGCGCAGGGTAGTCAATAATTGTTTATCATCTTCCGGTAATTTATCCGTTTCGACATACCGGCTGATATCCGGTTTTTCAGCTTTGCCCGCAAATCCATCATTGCCTTCATTGGGTTCGCCAATTATGGCATCGATCGTAAAATGCGGGTATCCCTTTTTATTAAAATTGAAAACAATACCCAGCCGTTGCGAAGGAAGCGTATTCTCCTCCTGCATTATTTCCGGCTCGGGCGCTTCTTTTTCTTTTTGAGGTAATACAACAGGTCTTGGTGCAGCAGCAGCTACAGCTACTCGTTTGATGCCGGTATCCAATACCCGTAAGAAGGGCTTTCCTTCTTTATATACAAATTCAAATTTTCCTTTCAGATCATCTTCGAGTGAGTATCCGTATGCTTCGAGTAATTTATTCTTTTCTTTATCCCAGTTCCTGATACTGTCAAAATAATTGGCGCCATATGCATTCAGTAATTGCAAAAACACGATCACTTTGGGAAGACAGAGCGGGTGATTAGGATCGGCATAATCACAACTGGTATCGAAATTTCTTTCTTCGTTCTTGCGGATCAATACATGATAGGTCTTATCATCCAATACTACCGATGCTTTCACTGATTCATTCTCCGCCATTTCAATATTGGCACGTTGTGTACGCAGGTACTTTTCTGCTTCGTTAAATGTGACAGGAGAAGAAAGAAAGCGAAGTGTTTTAAGATCGATGGTTTTCATCTTGGCAACGGTATGCCGCTGATCATATTGTACCGAATCGCTTTGCAGATGACCCTTATCGATCATTTCCTGCAACTGGAACAAGGCCGCTGTTTCATGACGACAGATATCACCGATATTATACGGGCAGCTGCAACGCAATGAGATTTCTTTTGCGTCTTTGAATTTTTGAATATATACTTTGTAAAAAGTACTGTAGCTATCATCTTTCACACGAAATACGGCGGACCCGAAAAGGTCATCGTACTCCACGAGTTCTACAAAACCAATAGCATGAATTTTCTTACCGCGTCGGATCACTTCATCAGTTCCATGGGTATAAACATACTTCAACAGGTGTGGTAGGGCCATTCGTTATTTTTACAGTTTCTCTCAATCTTGCAGCCAGGCAATCCATCAGTCAGCTGCTGATTAATTGATTGTTGAAAAGGGCAATCGGCAAAAGTAAAAGAATGTAACGCAGATTTCCTTGTAAAAAGGGAAGAATTAATAAATAATTTAAGAGCGCAGAATATGCAAAAAAAATTGTCTACCTTGTACCCCTTTTTTTATTTCACCAATAGCTTACCTTCTTTATAAACAGGTAACACATTGGCCAGGTCATTGGTAAGACAAAACCGGATATCTTCTATCAATCCGAATCTTTCCACGAGGCGATGGTAGTGGGTAAGTTGCGGAGCGAACTCGTGCATATTGTCTTTATGTTTTTCAAACATCACTTCTGCCATCAGTGAACTATCACAATGAATCGTAAAATGATCTTTGATCCGGTTGATCACAGCACCGGCAAATAATGTGTCTTCGAGATTGAACCTGTCCTTCCAGCCTGCACAACCCAGCACCACATTCTTTTTCTCTGCGATTAAAAAATCACAGACGGAAGAAAGATTGACAAAAGCTCCGGAAATAATAGTATCGGCTCCTTTCTCCAATGCCATGTGAAGAAGCCTTGTACCATTGGTAGTTGTCAGTACAAGCGTTTTATTTTCGATAAAATCGCGGGAGTATTCCAACGGAGAATTTCCATGCACCAATCCATCCGCAATCTTACCATCGCGTTCGCCGGCAGCAATACCATCGATATTCTTACTGATCTCGATGGCTTTGGGAACCGAATCGACCGGTATCACGCATTTAGCGCCGTTATATAATGCAGAGGCGATAGTAGAGGTAGCACGAAACACATCGATAATAACAACCACACTATTACTCAGGTCGTATAAATGCAAGAGAGCGGGCGACAGGGAGGTATGTAACTCAGGCTTATTATTCATTCGGTAAATGCGCAAAATTAAAGTAATGACGCCGTTTTACAAGGTCCGGACAGCAGGAAGATTGACTATTTCTCCAGGAGTTTTTTCCACTTTTCGCCTTCGGCGAAATCCTTGATCATTTTATTACGCTGCTCAAGCAGGTGCCGCATATAGCGGGTGAGGTAGATCTTATTAAATATTTTTCCCAACGATCCATAGGGAGATTCGAAATGAAACAGGTCGATCATGATCGTTCCGTTATTGACCGGCTTGAAATGATGTTCGTGTTTGAGCACTTTAAAATCTCCTTCGATCTGCTCATCGGTGAACATCTGCGGCTTTTTCATATCAGTGACCTTGACACGGAGCATTCGTGTTTTAAAAAAATGCTTTGCCTTCCAGGTGATCGTATCTTCTCTTTCTACCAACCCAAACCGCACACCCGACACTGCTTCTTCCTGGTGACCGGCCATGGATTGTTTATGCAGATCCACACTACGGCTCAGGTCAAAAACCCGCTCCGAAGGCGCTTCTATAAAGGTGGTGAGATGTATAGTTGGCATAAATGATCCCTAAAACGTAAAAAATCAGGATTATATTATACGCAAAACACTGAAAACTGCAGTAATTAAGAATTATGAGTTATGAATGGTGAATGCCGTAGTAAGAGCGTATCGGATCTCTTTAGTCCATTCATAATTCATCATTGTCAATTCATAATTATCTTCAGCTAAACGGCAACTTCGCCACCTTAGCCTGCAGCAGCTTATCCCTGACCTTGATATAAACATTGGTATCAATCGCGGCATAAGCGCTTCTTACATATCCCATGGCAATAGCTTTGCCGAGTGTGGGGGATTGTGTACCCGATGTAACATGACCGATCAGGGCCCCGGAATAATCCTTTATTTCATATCCTTGGCGCGGAATTCCTTTGTCGATCATTTCCAGTCCGACCAGTTTCTTTTCCACTCCTTTTTCCTTTTGCCGGGTAAATATTTCTTTGGAGATAAAGTCCTTACTGAATTTAGTGATCCAACCTAAACCTGCTTCCAGTGGGGAAGTGACATCATCGATATCATTTCCATAAAGACAATAGCCCATTTCCAGCCGGAGCGTATCACGGGCAGCCAGGCCGATCGGTTTAATACCCGATGCAGCGCCCGCTTCGAAAATAGCGTTCCAGATTGCAGAAGCTGCGCCATCCTTATCCTCGAAATATATTTCCACACCACCCGCACCGGTATAGCCTGTCGCGCTGATCAATACATTATCCACGCCGGCAAATTTGCCTTTTACAAATGTGTAATATTTCAGGTTCAGGATATCCGCTTCTGTCAATGGTTGCAGGATCTTGGTAGCATTGGGACCCTGTATCGCCAGCAGACAGGTTTTATCGGAAATATCATGCATCTCTATCTTACCGGTATTATGCTGGCTGATCCAGTTCCAATCCTTTTCAATATTGGCTGCATTTACTACCAGCATGTATACCTTATTTTCTTCAAGGCAGTAGACCAGCAGGTCATCGACAATTCCACCTTTTTCATTGGGGAGACAACTATATTGTGCCTGACCGGCTTTTAATTTGGATGCATCGTTACTCGTTACACGCTGTATAAGGTCCAGCGCCTTTTCTCCTTTCAGAATAAATTCACCCATATGGCTGACATCGAAGACGCCGGCATTCTTCCTGACAGCAGCATGCTCATCATTGATACCACTATAACTGATAGGCATATTATAACCGGCAAAAGCAGCCATCTTAGCGCCCAAAGCAAGGTGCTTGTCTGTAAAAGGAGTGTGTTTCATGCCGCAAAAGTAGGGGGAATTTAATTAGTCCCAAGTCCGGTGCAGGTAATAATAATAAGAATCAGCAGGCCCGGAATAAATTAGGAATTAGGAATGAAGAATGGATCGGGAATCACGTAATACATTATTCATTCATAACTCATAATTATTCCTAAACTCGTCCCATCCGTAAATGGATCGGAAAAATAATTTTCATCCTTTCTTCTTTCCAGTAAGGCCGGATTTGTTGTATCAACCCGGGAACAGGGCTCCGGTCATTAACACTGATATATTTCTGTAAAGCTGACCAGGTGTTAAAATATCCTTCCAGCCCTTCCAGCGACCAATGGTATTCTATTGAAAAGTCCGGTGTTTTAATTTCCTCGAATGGAAAAGGAATAGTTGTATAATTCTTATCTACATATTTTCTCTCTTTATCCCAGTAACCTGCCAGTGTTTCAAAATGATATTCTTCGATCACCATATCGATAGCCGGTGAAATTTTTAATAAGGAATACATCCATGCCGCTATGTATGAACCTGGCCGGCCCACGCGTTTTACTTCTGAATAAAATTTTTCGAAATCAAACCAATGTAAAGCCTGTGATACAGTGACGAGATCTATGCTATGATCGGGAAAATCAGTTTTCTCTGCTGCCTGTACCGAATAAATAATATTACCGGCCTGGTAAGCATTATCCAGTTGCCGCTGGCTGATATCCGTAGCCAATACTTTTTGAAAATGAGGAGCCAGCATTTTTGCGGTCTGCCCGTTACCAGTGGCGCAATCCCAGGCTGCTTCCTTTCCGGGAATATGCTTCAATATAAAATCAAATAGTTCGGGGGGATATGTGGGCCGGTACTTTGCATATACATCTGCCTGCTTTGAAAAATTATCTTTCATATTGCAAAGATAAAAAACAGATCACGGATGTAACAGATATGAATGATCGCGCAGATTTACACTTATTAAATAGGAATGATATTCTTACAGGAAATAATCTGCGAAATCTTTTAATTCAGAACTAATCCGCGTTGAAAAAAAGAAAGGCCCCGTGAACAGGGCCTTCGTTGTCCACCTGCGGCGGACCCAACTTCAACCGAGTTAAAAGAACGTGCCGGACAGCGAAGAAGCGAGTGAATGCGCTATCGCGATATCCTGCGGCGTTGCTTTTGTATTTATTTTAAACGTGGTCTTACGGGATTGTTCTTCCTTTTGTTTCATCAGTTCCTTTATTTCATTATCCCTGTCGCGGATATCCTGTTCCTTTTGCTTTTGTTTTTCTTCGATCTGGCGCTGCAGATCCTGCTGACGGGCAATACTATCCTGTTTGTTGTTATTATTATTGTCGTCATTGTCATCGTAACGATACTCGTCCCGGTTCTTTTTCTTAGCTGGTTTTTGCGGATCGACGAGATAACCGTTTTCGCTCATCACATAATCGATATTGGTATCGTAGTCAAAGTATTCATCCCTGAAGCTCCAGTTCCTGTCCCAGCGGTTATGACTATACCGATCCTTCACTCTGATATTGACAGCATGCAGTTTATCCAGTGTTTCATCGAAGCGGATCTTTTTGCCCAATGGCACACGGATGATCACAGCAATTTCCTGGTCACGGAATTTGCTTTGTTTACTGATAGCGAAACCACTTCCGATATCCAGCACACTATCCGTATACGCATAGAAGAATTGAGCCTCATCAGCACGTTGCTGCGCTTCGGCCGGTGTTCTGCCGCGGCTGTATTTCTTGATCTCTACGTGATAGGCCGAATCATTGCTTTGCTCCACCCTTACTCTCACATTAGACAACCTGAACGTGTCGTTGGTTACATCCACTCCTTTTCCATCGATATCTATCCAGGGAATAGTACCGCTGTATTCGATCTCCGGCTCACTCACCTTCACGATCATCTTACCATTCAGGGGTTGTGTGATCGGCACTTCAATGCCAGGTCTTTTATTATTATTCGATCTGAAATCATTGGTAAGACTGGCTGCAAGCAAGGCTACAGAAACCCATCCCAGTGTCCAGAGACCGCCGAATGTCCAGCCCAGGTAACCACCGGAAGACCTGATCCGCATGATCCTTCTCAGCAGCCAGATGATAAACCCGATCAACGGAACTCCGAGGAATAAAATCAGGGTGCCCCAGGCAAACGTATTTTGCCAGAATCCATCGAGTAAGAAGTTCTTCAAGGGCCAGAAATCAAAGCTGCCAAAGATCAATCCCATCAACCCGACAAATAAACCAAACGCTATTGTACCAGCGACAAAAAGAAAGAAAGCTTTGAAAATAACACCGATCATATGGCCGATACCCGTTCCTGTCCTTCGTGCCGCATGTCCCACTTCGGAGGCAAAACTTTTTCCCCGTTTATTCGAAAAATCCTTTGCTTTCTTTGCAAACCGGTCAGCGGTTTCTTTTACTTCTTCGCTCCATTCTTTCACTCTTGTCTTCATTTCTTCGGCGCCTTCTTTTACATTCTGGCGGATGGTATTCACATCAACTTTTTCCCCGCGCATTTCCATTTGCTGGTACTGGCTTCTTGCCTCCGGCAATACGATCCATAAAATAATATAGGCAATGATAAAGGTGCTGCTCAATGAACCGAAGACGATATTAGGTACAAATGAACCCCTGTGAAAAAGCGGCCAGCTAACGATTCCAAAGAAAATATTCAATAATAATGGCGCTGCAAAAAGTAAGCGGAACACCCATGTTTCCTTATTGAAATAAGCAGCCAAACCACTCGCTACACCGCCGAATACTTTTTCTTCGGGGTTGCGATACAATCTTTTTCCGTTAAACTGGTCCAGTTCGCTGGCAGGAAGAATGATCCATAATAAAATATAGATGAGTATACCTGCACCAAATCCACCAAAGGTGATGATAGCGAACAGCAACCTGATAATGGCCGGATCGATATTCATGAAATTGGCAATACCGGCACAAACACCTCCGAGCATTTTATCACTGGTATCGCGATACAATCTCTTTTTCGGTTCATGATAGTCTGTTCCTGTATCACTGCTTTTTTGTGAAGAAGAAGCTGTAGCAGCAGCCGCGTTTTCATTTTCTGCTGCATCCAGGTCTTCCGGGCGGCCCATCGATGCCACGATCTCATTTATATCTTCATCGGTAATACAGGCAGCTCCTTTGCGGATCTTTTCATTCATAAGTTCCGCAATACGGCTTTCAATATCATTGATGATCTCGTCGCGATCTTCCTCTTTGGAAAAATAGCGGCGCAGACTTTCAATATATTGCTGCAACTTTTCGTAAGCCGAATCCTCAATAGGGATTACCCGGCCGCTTAAGTTTATGTTGATGATCTTTTTCATGTTCTTGAAATTTTTTGGTTGAAGCCTTGTCCGCTTTGCCAGGCGGGTTATTGGTTAAATGGTGAATCTGATTTTTTGTTAGCTAATGCGTTTACGCCATTTGATAACTCATTCCACGTTTGTTCCAATTCTTTATAAAAGTCGTTTCCTTTTTCTGTGAGTGAAAAATATTTGCGGGGCGGTCCCGAATTGCTTTCTACCCAACGGTAAGTAAGCATTTCTGCATTTTTGAGGCGGGTAAGCAAAGGATAAAGTGTACCCTCCAGGATCTGGAGATTGGCCGCCCGCATCTCTTCTACTATATCACTGGGATAGGCCTCACCCCGGCGGATAATAGAAAGGATACAAAACTCCAGGATCCCCTTTCTCATCTGGCTCTGTGTGTTTTCAATGTTCATAAAACCTCATTTATAGTTATGGAAAAAAATGGTTCAGATCTGTCAGGGTCTTATAACCCTTTGCAACGATTTTCTTCCTTGATAGAACAAAGATAAGGCGATAGTTGGTACTATGCAAACTAAAGTACCATATTTCTTAAGGTAATATTGAATGAAGAGGGGCTGGTTTTAGTCTGAAATCCGCCCTGGTAGAGGATTTAACCCGGAAAAAATATTTCTGAATACAGCTATTCAGTTTACACAAATGGCAATTTCACCGGATATATGGAATAAAAAAAGGGCGCAAAACGCCCTAATATCCATTATTCCGACAATTATTGCCTGTTTATTAATCTGCTCTTGCATCCAGCCACCCGATCTCCTCCCTTTCCGGCTTCACCAGTACATACCTTGTTACATTATTGATCTGCATTTCATCTAATGCTTTGACAACATCATCATAATTGGCCTTTCCGGAAGGTTTGATCAGCACCATTAAACCATCCTTCCCCTCTTTCGAAATACCGGCTTTTGCAAGAAAGTCCTGTTTGTCCCTGATAATTTTTCCGATACCTTTTTTTTCATCAAAACTTATCTGCCTGATTTCATTTCCTTCCAATGCCTGTCCTATATCTCCATGATAGTAATAAACGGTATGATTATCTCCTATCAGCATCGTCAATGCGTTTGACATCTGTAATTTTTGCGGCGGACCATCATGCGGCATATATAATTTCTCTACAACAGGCGCATTCATTCTTACCGTCATCACAAAGAAAGAAATGAGGAGGAAACCGAGGTCTACCATGGGTGTCATATCAGTTTTCAGGCTATGTTTTCGCAGGTAACGCACACCTGCTTTTTTCCGGCTGGCCGCCGGTAATCCCGTAATATCCATCATAAGCAATGATTTGAAATGAGATGCCCGGAGCAAAAAATTCCACAGTCAACCCCTGCTTTCGCCTGATCCATAATGCTTGCGGCAAGGCATTGTTATTGCTACTTCTGTTTTGTAAAAAAAGAGTTATGAAAACCATTATTGTCCCTACCGATTTTTCTCCCGCTGCAATAAACGCAACAAACTATGCCGCTAACCTGGCCCTGGCTACCGGCAGCAATCTTCATTTATTTAATATTTACCAGATACCGGTTGCTATTGCCGATGTTCCCCTCGCCCTGCTTTCTGTTGATGATATGCAAAAAGCAGCCGAGCAAAAATTAAGACATTTAAAAAGAGATCTCGAACATATCACCTCCAACCAGGTAAATATTACTATCGAAGCTCGCCTGGGCAATGTGATCGATGAACTGGCGGATGTATGCAGGACCATAGACCCTTTTGTTGTTGTCATGGGCAGTACCGGCCATTCAGGAATTGAAAAAGTTCTATTCGGCAGTACTACGCTCAGCGCGATCAAACATTTGCAATGGCCCGTGATCAGCGTACCTAAAGGAAAAGAATATGGAAATGGCATTCGTAAAATTGGTTTTGCCTGCGACCTGCGCGAAGTAGAAGAAACAACCCCTTTTTCCATTATCACTGATTTTGTAAAAGAATTACATGCAGAGTTTCATATCCTGAATGTGGAAGAAGAACCAGCTATTACAGATATGCCCGATCAGACATCTGTATTAGGCACTGCGACTATGAGCGTCAATCCTAAATTCCATTTCATCAAGCCGGGTGATATCGAAGATGGTATCAATGATTTTGCAGAAACCAATAATCTTGACCTGATCATTGCTATTCCTAAAAAACACAAACTGGTGAACAGCCTGTTTAATCCAAGCTCAACGCGCCAGCTTGTTTCCCAATCTCATATACCTGTTATGTGTGTACACGAATAAGCCCTATGTGAAACCTATGTTCCTATGTGCCTATGTGGTAAAAAGCTGACTGGCGTAATCTCACCACATAGGCACATAGGAACATAGGTTTCACATAGAGATATTGTAAATTGTGGTATGTGGAAGTTATATGCCATATTATCTGCCCTGTTTGCTGCCTTAACAGCTATTCTGGCCAAGATCGGTGTGAAGAATATCAATAGCAATGTGGCCACTGCTATCCGCACCGTTGTGATTTTATTTATGGTCTGGGGTATTATTTTATTGACCGGCGAATTGAAACAAGTCAAATCGCTTAGCAAAAGCAATCTTCTCTTTCTTACTTTATCAGGTATCGCCACCGGTCTTTCCTGGCTGTTTTATTTCAAAGCCCTGCAATCAGGTCCTGTTTCCAAAGTAGCACCTATCGATAAATTGAGTGTGGCCATCGCCATGGGGCTTTCTGTTGTGCTACTCGGAGAACAGCTCGATCTGAAAACTATTATAGGCGGGTTGCTCATTCTTGCTGGTACGCTGGTTATTATTCTTTAATGATAATAAGGAATAAGGAACAAAAAATAAGGAATGAGAAAGTGAGCACCTGATTTCACGATGTTCCTTTCTCATTCCTTATTCCTTATTTATTATTTCTTATTCTTCTTAAAACTCCGCACTTTTCGGTGTTCTCGGGAAAGCGATCACATCGCGGATGTTGGACATACCTGTTACAAACAATACCATTCTTTCAAAACCCAATCCAAACCCCGCATGCGGTACCGTTCCAAAACGGCGTGTATCGAGGTACCACCATAATTCATCTGCCGGGATATGCATTTCTTTCATTCGTTCCAACAACTTATCCAGCCTTTCTTCCCGTTGTGATCCACCTACGATCTCGCCGATACCCGGCGCCAGTATATCCATCGCCGCTACTGTTTTACCATCCTCATTCTGACGCATATAAAAGGCTTTGATCTCTTTTGGATAATTGGTCAGGATCACCGGTCTCTTGAAATGTTTTTCTACGAGGTACCGTTCATGTTCACTCTGCAGATCCATTCCCCATCCTGTGATCGGGTATTGGAATTTCTTTTTCTTATTATGATTACTCTCGCGCAGGATATCGATCGCTTCGGTATACGTTAACCGTTGAAAATCGTTATTGACAACAAACTCCAGTTTTTCGATCAATCCCATTTCACTGCGTTTGTCCTGCGGCAATTGTTTTTCTTCTTCTGCCAGCCGTTGTGCCAGGAACTCCAGGTCTTCGCGGTTATTATCCATCGCATAACGGATAATATATTTGATAAACTCTTCTGCGAGGTTCGCATTATCCTCTAAATCACAAAACGCCATTTCAGGTTCGATCATCCAGAATTCTGCCAGGTGCCTGGCCGTATTACTGTTCTCTGCACGGAATGTAGGGCCGAATGTATAGATCTCGCCAAAAGCCGTAGCACCTAATTCACCTTCAAGTTGCCCGCTTACAGTAAGATTGGTACTTCTTCCAAAAAAGTCTTCTTTGAAATTAACAGTGCCATCTTCATTGCGCGGCGGGTTATCGAACGGAAGAGAGGTTACCCGGAACATTTCACCCGCACCTTCCGCATCACTGGCGGTGATGACAGGCGTGTGCATATAAACAAATCCCTTTTCATTATAAAACTTATGAACAGCAAATGCCAGTGCATGCCTGATACGGAATACAGAACCAAATGTATTGGTGCGGAAACGCAGGTGAGCGATCTCGCGCAGGTATTCGAGTGTGGGCCGGTTCTTTAATTGAATAGGATATTTCTCTGCATCGCTATCACCCAATATTTCAATAGAACCCGCTTTCAGGTCCATCTTCTGGCCTTTTCCCAATGATGGAATAATGGTACCTGTCACTTTCAGGGAGGCGGAAGTAGTGATCCGTTTCAGCAAGTCTTCATCGAACTGACCTAATTCTGCTACTACCTGGATATTATTATTGGTAGAACCGTCATTCAGTGCTATAAACTGGTTGTTCCTGAACGTACGCACCCATCCCATAACGGTAACTTCCTGGCCCTGTGGTTCCATAGCCAGCAAATTTTTAATCTTTATTCTTTTGTTGAACATAACGTTGAGCATTTATCGCCATCCGGCGTTGGGCGGCAAAGATATAACAGGATGGCTTGATTACAGGCCGGGATCGGTTTCATAATTTTCATAGGATTTGCCTTCTGATTTTACCTGTTTGCCTGCAGCATTTATCCGGTTATAAGAATAAACCTGTAAGCAGTAAATATGGCTCAAGTACGCCCTCTGCCCATATCCTGGGAAAATCAAAAATTTTTGATTTTCGTAAAAACGGCGTATCATTGCAACTGATAACAGGCTGATAAGTAATAGTTCTCCCATTTTCAGCTCATCGGTTACCCTAGATTCCATTCAATATAAATTCAATTTTTTTCAGCGTTAAGACTGGTCCCCCAAGTTTAGTGACAACCTCAAGAATTTTTGTATGTACGATATTTTACAACTGAACGATATGCTCGTTCCCGAACTGCTTGATATAGCAGAGCAGCTGAACATTCCCAGTGCCAAAAAGATGGACAAACAGGAACTGGTATATAAGATCCTCGATAGCCAGGCGATCGCCGGCTCAAAAAACACCTCCTCCGCCTCTCCCGATGATAAAGGAAAGCGTAAAAGAATCATAAAAGCTACAACCGGCATTACAACAGAAGAAGCTGTTGTTGAAGATAACGGCCATGAAAAAAAACCAATTAAAAAAACTTCCGCTATGCCTCCAAAAAAAGACGAAAAGGTCCCTGTGAAAAAGACAAGAAAGAAACCCGAAGAAAAAGAACATCATGAACAACCTGTTGAACAGGCCGATGCTATAGAACAAACCTCCTCACAAGACGACAACCAGGATATCCAGGGTAATAATGGAAATGAAAATATAAATGACAACGAACAGTCACGTCCCGAAACTCCTGCTCAAAATAAAGTATACCCGCAACGCCGCGAACAGAATTTCAATATCGAATTCGATGGCGTTATTCTTTCGGAAGGTGTATTGGAAATGATGCCTGACGGATATGGTTTCCTTCGTTCTTCCGATTATAATTATCTCTCCTCTCCTGATGATGTATATGTATCTCCTTCCCAGATAAAATTGTTTGGATTAAAAACAGGCGATACTGTTTCAGGTGCTGTTCGCCCTCCGAAAGAAGGTGAAAAGTATTTTGCCTTACTGAAAGTAGATGCTATCAATAATAAAAGCCCGGAAGAAGTACGCGACCGTGTACCTTTCGACTACCTCACCCCTTTATTTCCCTTCGAGAAATTAAATTTATTTACCAATCCAGGCGATTATTCTACCCGCATCATGGATCTCTTTACTCCTATTGGTAAAGGACAACGCGGATTGATCGTCGCACAACCAAAAACAGGTAAAACGATGTTGTTAAAAGCAGTAGCCAATGCTATTGCAGAAAACCATCCTGAATGTTACCTGATGGTAGTGCTGGTAGATGAAAGACCGGAAGAGGTGACCGATATGGCAAGAAGCGTAAAAGCAGAAGTGATCGCTTCTACCTTTGATGAGCCTGCTGAAAAACACGTGAAAGTTTCTACCATTGCCCTGCAAAAAGCAAAACGCCTGGTAGAATGCGGTCATGATGTAGTGATCCTTCTTGATTCGATCACCCGTCTCGCCCGTGCCCACAATACTGTAGCTCCTGCATCCGGTAAAGTATTATCCGGTGGTGTGGAAGCGAATGCCATGCAAAAACCTAAACAGTTTTTTGGTGCGGCCCGTAAAATAGAACATGGTGGTTCTTTAACCATTATCGCTACCGCTCTTGTTGATACCGGCAGTAAAATGGATGAGGTGATCTTTGAAGAATTCAAAGGAACCGGTAACATGGAATTGCAACTGGACCGCCGCCTGGCAAACCGCCGCGTATACCCTGCTATCGATCTTACTTCCTCCTCTACCCGCCGTGATGACCTGTTGCTCGACAAAGACGTGCTTCAACGGATGAACCTGCTGCGTGTGTACCTGACCGATATGAATACGGAAGAAGCGATGAATGAACTGCTGAAACGTATGCGCGGCACCAAAAGCAACGAAGAATTCCTTGCTTCCATGAACAGATAATACGGAATAACCCTATTTCATAAAAAAGCCTCCTTGCGGAGGCTTTTCTTTTAGGCAAACGGCACAATCTCTGCTTGTTGTATTCGTTATAGAAAGCCCGATCCCATGAAAAACACATCAAAAACCAATCCCATGCGACCATTCGGGCTGCTGATCCTTCTTTTTATCCTTTTTCCCGCTACTTTTTATGGCCAAAAGTCATTAACAGGTCTCTGGACTGGTAGTTTGGGTAATGATAGTGGACAGCTTCGTAAAGACAAATCTTTTGAGCTGGCACTGACACAGTACAGGGATAAGGTATACGGTTATTCCCGCAGCACATTTTTACTGAATGATACTCTTTATTATATTTTAAAAAGAGTAAAGGGAAAGATCAATGGAGATATATGCGAAATCACCGATGATGAGATTATTTCCAACAATTTCAAGAATATCGACAAGGGAGTGAAGGTCACGATCACATTCCGGATGAACAACCAGGATAGTACCTGGCATCTTGATGGAAGATGGAGCACCAGCAAATCTAAAAAACATGGATTCTACTCCATCTCCGGAAATGTTGAATTAAAAGATGAACCTGATGTATCGAAATCAGAGATATTCCCGCACCTCGAAGAATTGAAACTTGCTAAAGATGTTCCCTTCTATGCGGAAAAGAAAAATCCTGCCGAAACAAAAGCGATCGCTGCTGTGCCTGTTAAAAAAGAACCACCGGTAAAAAATGATAGCAGGTCTGTACCGAAAAAAG
>CAMLGR010000083.1 GCA_946479615.1 uncultured Bacteroidota bacterium
TTCTTTCATGATCCTGCTGGAAGAAGGAAAATTGACCAGGTTGGTCGGTACACGTTCGGGGCGCATCCAGTTATCCAGTTCGGCCAGTGCCACATTTATTTCTGCAATCACAAATCCGAGTTCGGTGATCCAGCTTTCTTCCTTTGTTTTTTTGAGGTCTGTATAAAGAGCATCATACAATTCCTGTTCATGATCGAGAATGGATTGTTGCAGTTTTTTCAATTGTTCTTTCCGGAAAGACAAGGGCCGGGTGGCACCTGTTTGGAAATAAGCCCGGAGCGAATTGGCAGAAGATACAAGCATAACTCAGGTTATAGATGTAAGTTAACGAATTGGAAGGATGAAGGATTTATTGATGGCCGGGATTACTATACCCCATGGTTAAAACCATGGACATAGTATCCCGTATAAATTCCTTTAATCCATACAATCCGTATTCTATTTCCTAACTTTCCCCCCATGAAGAAACAAAAGATCCGCTGGGGCATTATGGGTTGCGGCCGTATTGCTCAAAAATTTGCCTCCGATTTGCAATGGGTAAAAGATGCCAGGCTGGTAGCCGTTGCCTCACGTGACCTTAATAATGCCAAAGAGTTTGCTGGTCGTTTTCCGGCAAAGCATATTCATGGCAGTTATGAAGAACTGGTACGGAATACCGAAGTGGATGTAATTTATATCGCTACACCGCACTCGCATCATTACCAGCATACCCTTCTTTGCCTGGAACATAATAAGGCAGTGCTATGCGAAAAAGCATTTGCCATCAATAAAAAACAGGCCGCTGAAATGATCGCGCTGGCACAAAAAAAGAAAGTGTTCCTGATGGAAGCATTCTGGACAAAGTTTTTACCGCACTATAAAAAAGCTATTGAACTTGTGCAGAAGAAAAAGCTGGGAGAAGTTAAAAGCGTACTGGCCAATTTCGGGTTCAAATTAGGAGAAGGCGCTCCTCCGCGTTTGCTCGATCCTGCATTGGGTGGCGGCACCATGCTGGATATTGGTGTGTACAATGTATTCATGGCCCTTTCCTTCTTAGGCAAGCCCGACAAAATAGAAGCCAGTATGACAGCAACCGCCAGCGGCATCGATGAACAATGTGCCGTTCTGTTCAAATATAAGAACGGGGCTATGGCACAACTCTTCTCCTCCTTTACTACCAATCTTTCTACCGAAGTAGAGGTAAATGGCACCGAAGGACGGATCCGTTTCAGTAGCCGCTTCTACGAACCTTCTTCAAAGATTGAGTTTCGTAAAGCAGTGCAGGATGCGCCGAAAACCATCAAAGTAAAAAAAGAAAAAGGCATCGGTTACTGGCATGAGGCCAAACATGTAACGGAATGCCTGCAGGAAGGGTTAACAGAAAGTCCTGTGATGACCCATGCCGACACCTTATTGCTGATGGAAACCGTCGATGAGATAAGAAAAGTAGCGGGAATTAAATATGATGCTGACGAAAAGTAGAGTGTGATGGTGTTAGGTTTTAGATGTTAGGTGATCCTGTAATGGTACATTTCACATCTAACACCTAACATCTAAAACCAGGCATCCATGCTCCTTTTGTTCTGAATTTAAAAAAATCTACCTTCATAATCATGACCGACGAATACTTCATGATGCAGGCGATCAAGGAAGCCAAACGCGCACTGGAGGATGATGAAATTCCGATTGGTGCGGTGGTGGTGGTTAACGAACGGGTGATTGCACGGGGTCATAATATGACCGAACGATTGAATGATCCTACCGCCCATGCCGAAATGATCGCGCTTACCTCTGCCTTTAATTCCCTGGGAAGTAAATACCTGATGGATGCCGTGCTATATGTTACTGTAGAACCCTGCATCATGTGTGCCGGAGCGATTTACTGGAGCAAACTCGGTAAGATCGTATATGGCGCCGACGATGAAAAAAACGGGTACAAAAAAACAGCAGGCGCCAACTGGCCTTTTCATCCTAAAACAGAATTGATCAGGGGCGTATTAAAAGAAGATTGCGCCAAGCTGATGAAAGATTTCTTCAAGACCAAACGCTGATAAGCACTGATTACGTGGATGTAAAGGATTTTACAGACCAGGCAGTTCCCGATACAGCAAACCTGTGAAATCTTTTTAAATCTGGAAATCTGTGTTCAGATTCAACACTAAGGCGATAATTTTGTTGTCCTTTCAGGTACGACAATATTTTTAATACTTTAAACAGAATAGTTATGGCATTTACCTTACCTGCGCTGCCTTATGCACACGATGCTCTGGAGCCGCATATAGACAAACAAACCATGGAGATCCATCATGGTAAACACCACCAGGCCTATGTAGATAATCTTAATAAAGCCCTTGCAGGCACTCCTAACGAGGGGAAATCGCTCGAAGAATTGGTTGCGAAAGCCGGTTCCATCTCTCCTGCTGTCCGTAACAACGGCGGTGGTCACTGGAACCATAGTTTTTTCTGGGAAATCCTCGGACCGAATGCCGGTGGCAAACCTTCCGGAAAATTAGGCGATGCGATCAATGAAGCATTTGGTTCTTTTGAAGCGTTCCAGGAAAAATTCAATGCTGCCGGTACGACCCGCTTTGGTTCAGGTTGGGCCTGGCTGATCGTAAAAGATGGTAAACTGGAAGTATCTTCTACTCCTAACCAGGATAATCCATTAATGGATGTAGCGGAAGTAAAAGGTACACCGGTATTGGGTGTGGATGTATGGGAACACGCCTATTACCTGAAATACCAGAACAAACGCCCGGATTACCTGAAAGCGATCTGGAATGCGATCGACTGGAAAAAAGTAAGCGAACGTTATGAAGCTGCTTTAAAACAAAAAACCGCTGTCGCCTGATGTAACAGGATACATTTTTTTATAAAAGCCGTGACCTTACCCGTCGCGGTTTTTTATTTTACATTTGAAGAAGAGATGAAATTGATGTTAGGTTTTAAATTTTAGGTGTTAGGTGTGTTACATCTTTATATTCAGTAGCAATCTTTTTGTATTACAGATTTACAACAAGTATCTTTGCGGATTTCTTTAACACCTAACAGGAACATAGATTTTATGGCACCGGGTCGTAACCACTGCCCCCCCAGGGGTGACACCTTGAAATTCTTTTAATGGACAGCCAAAGCCCTTTAAACACCCCATGCTTTTTTAATGCTTCTGCTGCATAATGAGAACAGGTAGGAGTATACCGGCATTTCGGACCCAGCCATGGAGAGATCACGACCTGGTAAATTTTAATCAGCAGGAGAAAAAGGAAACTTAATATGCGAAGAAATGTTTTCACTTTTTTACTACCAGCACATTGGATAGTTTATCAATCACTTTACCCGATCTTTCCCATACATCTTTATATTCAGGTATGTTCCGGCCGGTATAGATAAAAAAAACATGCAACTGCTTGTTTTGTTCGGCCAGTTGTTGCTGCAAGCTGGTTTTTTGCAATCGCCAGGATTCACGCATCAACCGTTTGATCCTGTTCCTGTCCACTGCCTTCTTAAAATTCTTACTGCTTACACCGGCACCGAATTGCAGCGAAGAACTATCGGAAACCGATAACTGATAATATACCCTGAAAGGAGATATGACAAAGCTCTTTCCCTCACTGAACAATTGCTCAATGATCTTCCGGCTTTTCAGCCGCTCCTTCTTTCCCAGCGTAAATTGTTTTGCCACGATTAATACTAAATAAAAAAGCTCCGGTAATACCAGAGCTATAAAATTATAGAAACCTCCCGGACATAGCGGGAAGAGATATTCTATTTTAATTTTCTCTCATCGGAGATAGTCAGCTTCTTACGGCCTTTAGCACGGCGGCTTGCCAATACTTTACGACCATTAGCAGTTTGCATACGTTTACGGAATCCGTGAACGGTTTTACGACGGCGACGATGAGGTTGAAATGTACGTTTCATAATATTTTCTTTTTTTCACATTACCTGCCCGGTTTCCGGACAGTTTTGAAATACGGACCGGGAGAAGCGGTCCTGGTTTCAAGTTCGCAACAGGTCACCACACCCGTTGTTTTGTGAAAGGACGGCGAAGGTAAGGAAATACAGTCAGCCACCCGCAGTATTAGCTAAGAATTTTTTCAGGAACCGGGCCGACCAGTTGATTTTTTTGGTGTAAATCAATTATTTATAAAGCTCTACATGCTTTGATTGAACAGCTTCTCCAAAAAAGATCGTCGCATGATTATCGAAATCTTCGGTGGAATCGGTGGTGTAGAACTGCCGCTGTCCGCCCCGGCTGCAACGGGCTTCCATCTCCGGATGCCGATGCAGGTAATCTTCCAGGCTACCAGCAATGATCTCACCCTGCGAGATGAGCCTGACCCCGATCGGCAGGTATTCCTGGATCTTATCTTTCAGCAGGGGGTAATGTGTGCAGGCCAGTAAGATGACATCTATATTCTTACCTTTTTCAAAGATGTTGTGCAGGTTCTTTTTTACAAAAAAATCAGCCCCATGACTTTCAAATTCATTATTCTCGATCAGCGGCACCCACATCGGGCAGGCTTCCTGGTATACTTTTAATTCAGGAAAGAATTTTTCTATTTCGATTGGATAAGAACCTGATGAAACGGTTCCGTTAGTAGCGAGCACACCAACGCTTTTTGTTTCTGAATACGTACCAATAATTTCGGATGTAGGTCGTATCACTCCCAATACACGGTTATCAGGAGCTATTTCCGGGAGATCTTTTTGCTGAATAGTACGAAGCGCTTTTGCAGAAGCTGTGTTGCATGCAAGGATGACAAGCGAACAGCCCTGTTCAAAAAACCATTTTACGCATTCCAGCGTGTAATCATACACAGTATCGAAAGAACGGTTGCCGTAAGGCGCCCGTGCATTATCGCCCAGGTAGATATAATCGTATTGCGGGAGTTTACTGACGATCTCTTTTAATACAGTAAGACCGCCATAGCCGGAATCAAAAACGCCAATTGGGTTCTTTGATGACATGCTGCAAATGTACGTGAAAGAGCCTATGTGAAAACCTATGTCTCTATGTGGTAAAAAGCTGTCTGGCGTAGTTCACCACATAGGCACATAGAGACATAGGTTTTCACATAGGGTAACCTTATAACGCTTCCGCTTTGGTAAGCCAGTCCTGTATTTCCTTATTTCCGGGAATTAGTTCCAGCGATTTTTTCAGGTCCGCTACTGATTTTTCTTTTTGTTTCAATTCCAGTTCGGCCCGGCCCCTTCCATAGTAAGCAAACATCAATTCATTTTTCTGATCGGCTTTGTAAAGTGGTATGAGACGCGTGAAGTAAGTGATAGCTTTATCATATCCCTTTATTTCATAGGCAAATTGTGCCATTGCTTTTATGTTATCAGGCAGCATGATCTTTTTCAGCTTATCGGATTGCTCATAATCTTCCAATGCTCCTTTATAGTTTTTCAACTGCGAACGGGCATTGGCCCTGTAGATATAAACAATGGGTAAACTATCCTTATCGTTTTTATATAAGCGGATGCATTTGGTGAGTTCCGTTTCAGCCAGTGAAAAACTACTTTGGCGATAATAGGCATCTGCCAGATACCGGTGCGCTTCTTTATTAGTAGAATCGTATTTAAGGCTTTTTACCAGATCATCCTTACCGGTATAGAAATATGCATCACCGGCCAGTATGTTGGACATTCCTTTCCGGAAAAATATGGTTGACAGTTCGGCGGAATCTGCTACGAAACCGGCAGAGCCTGTGCTATAATAATCTTTTGCCTCGTAATATTTTTGAGCCGCATAGCTGATATGCCCCATCTGGATATTCGGCTCGCGCAATTTATTATTAAGCGCCAGGGATTGCAGGAAATCCGATTTTGCATTGGCCGTATCCTTAGATTGGAGGTAAGAATACCCGCGGAAATAATAAATATCATCCAGGTTTCCTTTCGCTCCTTTAAACAGTTCAATTGTTTTGGTATAGAAAGTAACGGCTTCTTTGTATTTTTTTAGCTTAACATAAGTACTTGCTTTCTGCCATACCGCATCACGGTAAGCGGGATCGATCTTTAAACTACTTTCATAATCGGCCAGGGCTTTATCATATTGTTTCAATCCTGAATAACAACGCCCGCGGAAGTAGTACAAACTTTTTTGAGAAGCTGTATCGGTTTTATAGAAGGGAAGGGTAGCTGTATAGGCAGCTACGGCTTCGTTCCATTTTTCCATGTTATAATAAGCCCCTCCGATTCCCCAATGGGCAAGACCGTTAGACGGATCGAATTCAACCGCTTTTTTATAAGCTGATAAAGCATCATCGAATTCTTCAAGGTTAAAATAAGATTGACCCAGCCAGTAATACCTTTCACCGATCACTGTTTTGCTTTCATCGCCTAATTGTATGGATTTGTTGTAATAAGTGATTGCATCTTCATATTCTTCGATATTATAAGAAGCATCGCCGGCTGCTACAAAGTAAATGGAGTTACTGCTATCGATAGCGATAGCCGATTGGAGATCTATAAGCGCTTCACCATATTTTTCCTGGGAAGAATTACACACGCTTCTCCAGTAATAAAGTGTCTTAAGACTATTTTTATTATTTTGTAATAATGAAATGGCCTTCGTGTAGTTTTCTGCTCCTTTATCATACTTGCCCATATTATAATAGTTACCAGCCATTGACCAGTAAGCATCGCTATAATCCGGTTTTATCGCAATAGCCTGCTGAAAATAGGACAAGGCATCCTCTCTCTTTTTTGTTTCCGAACAGGCATAGCCGATGCGGAATAAAATGGTGGCACGATCCTTTTCCTGGAATGCTTTTGCGTCCAGTGATTTTTTATACTGCTCAAGTGCGCAGGCATAATTCTTTTCTTCGTAACATTTATTGGCGGCGACCAGTGTTTCCTGGGCAGTAGCCGTGGCGGCCAGCATAAGGAAACAAAGAGATAAGATGTACGTTTTCACATGTAGTAGTTTGGGGAGGTAAGATAAAAACCCCCGGGCCTCTATCCTATACCCTCTTCCCGGTAGAAATAAAGAGGCCAGGTATTCCTGTAATGACACAAAAAAGCCCCGGATTGAATCCGGGGCCCTATAGGTTTTTAAACCTGGCATTATTTATCGTATCGCCGGGCCCTGTGCCTGTGGCGGTACTTTGATCTTCAGTTTGGTGGTGACGGCTGTAAACAGGTTGTCGGCATCCGGCATCACGATGAGTGATTCACGGGCGAATACATGCGAGTATCCTTTTTCCTTGGCGACAACCTTGATTGCCTCGTATACTTCTTTATAAATAGGAGCCAGCAATTCATTCTGCTTGGCTTCAGTGGCTTGTTGCTCGATTTGGTTCCAGTTCTGGATCTGGTAGATATAGCCAGGCAATTCCTTTGCTATTTCTTCACGCACTGATTTCGGTGTATGTACGCTATCACGATACATACTGTCCTTCCATTGATACTGGGAGATCAGGCGGGTATATTCAGGCTGAATAGAATCGATGCCATACTTTCTTACCAGTGAATCAATTTTTGCAGTAGCCGGCATTAATCCTACTACCTGGTCCACGCTTATATAAGCGATCTTGGTTTGAGCCGTTGCTGCAGTTCCTATTGCCAGGAAACAAGCTGCTACTACTAATGCTTTCAATTTTTTCATACGTTTTCTTTTTCTCTCACAAAGGAGCTTTGATCAATTTTAGTTTTAAAGATTGTTTTTAACGGGTATAAGTTGCTCGTTGTATTTTCTTTAACAATTCCAGGGATCAATTCTTTATCCCCAGTTCTTTCAGCACATCTTCACTCTTGTCCAGTTTGGGGTCGGCAAAGATAACGGTAATTCCTTCACTTTTATCCAGCACAAAATCATAGCCGCGGGCCATAGAAAGCTTCTGCACAGCATCGTATACCTTGTTCTGGATAGGCTGCACCAGTTCCTGCCTCTTTTTAAACAGATCACCCTCAAAACCAAAGCGTTGGCGCTGCAGGTTGCGAAGGTCCTTCTCTTTCATGACCAGCTGATCCTGTCTTTTTTTCTTCAGGTCATCCGGCAGCATTACCTGCTCTCCTTCATAATCCTTGTACATTTTATCCAGTGCGGCCTGCTGTGCATCGATATCTTTCTGCCAGCCTGCCGCTATATCATCAAGCTGTTTTTGTGCCTGTGCATATTGGGGCATCTTATCAAGAATATAACGGGTATTGATCACCGCATACTTTTGTGAAAAACCCAGGATGCTCACTCCCAGCAAGCAAACCAGGAAAGATATTTTTTTCATACGAATGTAATTTGTGGTTTAATATAATCAGGGCTATGATGATTTGAAATTCCCAAATCCCCAGGTTCCAGAATTCATTCTTATTCCGGTTCAAATCCAAGCATGAACGTAAACCTCGATGCATTCTTCAGGCCCGATCCTGGTTGTATCCTATCCAGGCCAATACCATAATCAAATCCAAGCAAACCAAACATCGGCAGGAAGAAACGCATACCTACCCCTACGCTGCGACGCAAACGGAATGGATTATAATCTTTATAGTCAAACCATCCATTGGCTGCTTCGAAGAAAGTAAGACCATAGATCGTACTTCCCGGGTTGGTAACAAGCGGGTAACGAAGCTCCAGCTGGTATTTATTGAAAATGGTAAAGAACTTGGTAGCACTTTGCTGATCCGGGTTCAATGTAGGATCAGATGTTTCATACACCGGGTAACCACGTTGTGCAATGATATCATAACCAAGCAAACCATAGTTATTGGTAAGACCCGCATCACCCAACTGGAACCTTTCAAATGGTGAGTATTCCAGCTTCCTGTTGTACCGTCCCATAAATCCATACTTAGCTGCCATCTTCAACACAAACTGGCGATTCTTATCGGCACCCATTGGTTTACCGATAGGCACATACCATTCTGCCGTAAAGCGCCATTTGTGGTATTCAGGATTTTTATACGGATTAGACGAGTTAACGATATCAGGATTGAATAATGAATACGGTGGCGTTACCTGCACACTGGCCAGGAAGTTCGAACCGCTTCTCGGGAACACCGGATCGAATACAGATGAACGCTGCAATGCAATACGGAAGCTCAGGTTGTTTGAAGTTCCATCATTTACACCCTGGAAGATGGGGTAATTATGCATTACATACTGCGTATAGCTAAGCGTGTATACCAAACTGAAGTAATCATCCGGCCATTTCAATTGTTTACCCAACGACAGGGAGAAACCATTTACTTTCAGATAGTTTGTTTTCGATCTCGCACGATCAGGTAAACCGGTGATAGGATCAAATGCATTGGAATATTTACTGTTGTTGTACGCAAGCGTCAATGAATTTCTTTTCTTGCCGCCCAGCCATGGCTCCGTAAATGAGAAGTTATAAGAACGGAATGCTTTACCATTTGATTGTACACGGATACTCAGCTTCTGTCCATCACCTGTTGGCAACGGATCCCAGGCCGATCTCTTCCAGATATTTTTGATCGAGAAGTTGTTGAAGGTAACACCCAGTGTACCCGTCAACCCGATACCACCACCCCAACCGGCAGACAACTCTAACTGGTCAGATGATTTTTCTTCGAGTTTCCAGTTGATATCCACGGTACCATCGTCCGCATTCGGCACTACACCCGGGTTGATCGTTTCCTGGTTGAAGTATTGAAGGTTCCCCAGTTCACGTTGTGAACGGATGAGATCCGAACGGCTGAATAATTCACCTGGTATGGTTCTCAGCTCACGGCGTATAACGTGATCTTTTGTTCTTTCATTACCGGCAATGGTCACATTCTTGATCCTTGCCTGCGGACCTTCCGATATCCTGATCTCGTGATCGATGGTATCGTTGTATACTGCTGTTTCCACCGCATCGGCATGGAAGAACAGGTATCCATCATCCTGGTAATAACCACTGATATCACCACCTTCCTGCGTCATTTCTTTTCCTAATCTCTTGTTGAGGATATCCAGGTTATATACATCTCCTTTATGAATACCAAGAATGACATTCAGTAAGGAATCAGGATATTTTGCATTTCCTTTCCAGGCGATATCTCCGAAATAATATTTCCTTCCTTCACTCACCTGGATATCGATGTTCATATTACCATCCTTGCTGGCAGTAATAGCTGTATCTATGATCTGGGCGTCACGATATCCCTGGGCATTATAATATTTTATGATCTTATCCTTATCTTCTTCAAATTTCTTCGCGTCGAATTTAGCAGAGCTGAATAATTTGAAACGGAAATAAGGATCGAGTATGCGTTTGGTTTTGCTGGGAGAAAGAAAGCCCCAGTCTTTCATATATTCGTGAAAACTGGGTATTTTTTTGGTGCCGAAACGGCTGGTATCTCTTGAAGGATAGAGCGTGAGTTTGCTCATTTCCTTGGTGCCCTTCATTTGTTTCTTCAACTTCATTTCATCCACATTTTCATTGCCGAAAACGCTGATGTTATTGATACGCACTTTTTTTCCTTTGTCAACATAAATAGAGAGCGAGTTGGAGTTGACAAAATTCGGATCGGGTTTTTCTTCTGTTCGTACGGTTACATTCTGATAACCTTTGCCCCTGTAATAATTCCCGATAATTTCTTTAATGTTCCGGCGGATGTTTTCTGTGATGATCGTTTGCTTGGCCAATCCTATTTTTCCCTGCAATTCTTCCGCTTCTGACTTTTTGATACCGATAAATTTGAAATTCCCGAGCCTCGGTCTTTCTACCACATTGATCTCAAGGCTGACCCTGTCGTCTTCCACTTTAGTGATATAGATCTGTACACCCGAGAACAGTTTTTGTCTCCACAGGCTATTAATAGCCTTGGCAAAGATCTCGCTGCCGGGATATTTGAATTTGTCGCCTACCTGTAACCCGGAAATAGACAACACAATGGAAGTATCCAGGTGTTGGATACCGGTAATGGAAACGCTGGCAATAGTGTATTCGCGGGGAATTTTGGCATTCTCAAAATCCAATAGCGTTGGGTCTACTGAAGTGATCCTGGTCGTATCCTGCGCATGGACAGTTAGTACAGATAAAACCGCAATTATCAAAGTAACACTGATCCGGAGTGAAATTCGTTGCATGGTTGATTGTTCAAGTCAGTCAGATTCTGCCACCGGCAGAATGCAATTAGTTTGTTCACTGTATTTTATAAATACGCCGCAAACCTTTGTTGCGGCGGCAAATTAACGGTAAATATCGAAAGTGTTTGTTAAAACGACAGGAAGTTGACAGCCGTTAACGAGTGTAAAACAACCGGCCAAAATCATTGTCCCGCCTGCGTTTTACGATCACTTAACTTCTTCCGAAACCTGTTCCCCCGTTTTTCCAAATCGTCTTTCCCGGCCCTGGTAATCGAGAATGGCCTCGTAGAGATTCTCTTTCCTGAAATCGGGCCAGCGCACATTGGTAAAATAAAGCTCTGCATAGGCCAGCTGGTATAACAAAAAGTTACTGATCCTGAATTCCCCGCTGGTCCTGATCATCAGTTCAGGGTCAGGAAATTCACTGGTACAGAGATACTTTTGCAGGATGCTTTGATCAATCGCTTCTACAGCCAGTCTTTCATTCTTGACTTCCCAAGCTATATTTTTTACAGCATTCAGCAGTTCCCAGCGGCCGCTATAACTCAGGGCCATCACCAGGTTCAGTCCTGTATTATCTTTTGTAATATCCAGCGCCTCTTTTAATTCCTGGCGCGCGTATTCGGGAAGCATATTCATATCCCCGATGACGTGCAGCTTGATCCGGTTCTTATGCAGTCCGTCCACCTCCTTGCGGATAGTGCTGACCAGGAGTTCCATCAATCCCACTACTTCATATTCGGGCCGGTCCCAGTTTTCGGTGGAGAAAGCGTAAAGGGTGAGATAACCGATGCCGAGTTCTGCGCAACCTTCCACGATATCACGGACGCTTTCCACGCCGTGAAAGTGGCCATAAAGGCGGTCCTGGCCCTGTTCTTTGGCCCAGCGCCCATTGCCATCCATAATAATAGCGATATGGCTGGGTAACCTGTTCTTATCAATTTGTTGCAACAATACTGACATATAAAACCGTCTTGTCCCTTCCTTCCGGTCAGGAACAGGGGTGCAAAGGTATTATAGATTTAGATTGGATTCCAAACAAAATGCGGCTGGTCATATCCGTCTGCTGCTCTTAATAGGCCGTTGGGCAACGATAAGATTGCAGGTTGAAGGTAAGATGCACCATGGCAGTCAGGAACTGGTCCTTTTGCTGGCTGTTTCCACGCTGGCGGCCCACAATACCAATGGGTTCGCCTACTTCATACGATCTGTCGTGTAATAAAAAAGCAGGTGGTGGTGGCAGACCCGAGTTCGGATCGTAGAAAATAGAGGGGTCGACATAGGTTTTGCTGACATCATCCAGGTAATCGGTATTGGTAACCCGGTGAAGTATTTCAAAAGCTATATTCATCCTTTCATTGATCGAATATTTTACGCCTACACCGATCGGGATGCACATAGCCATTGTACTGTATGGCTTGCGGTCGGGATATAATGCATTTCCCTGCCCCTCTGTTCCCAGGGGACGGAGATAAATTTTTTCTTTATTGAGATAAGCGAAGGGATCATAGCTGAAAGCTCCCACACCGATGGTGACATAAGGGGTAAAGTTAAACCCTGGTTCGCCGGGCATAAAGCGGAAAAAGTTGAAATCGCCCTGCAGGGTAAGTTCCCAGATATTGCTGTTAAAGCTCAGGTTGCGGCGATACATATATTCGTTGTGCGTATTGTAGATATCTGAATAACCTACGCGGGCAAAGCTGGCCCCGATACGACCGGAAATATAATTGGTAAAGTTTTTACGGAAAAAGATGGTGGCGGCCGGTTTGGGCCGGTTGACATGCGCCCTGGTATTGAGATCACCAAAATAATGGGCGGCGCCAATACCGACCCCGAATTCGCCTTCCTGCACAATAGCATTCTGTGCGAAGGATGTTAAAGGGGCAAAAAAGATCACTAAACACAAAGCAACAACTGCAAAAAACTTCTTATACATACCCAAAAAATAATGGTGATAATTGAAAACGGAAAATAGGCTTTTTTCTTTTATACAGACGTTAATTTCAGCAAGATTTAGGATAGAACACAGATTCTACGGATAAAGGGATTTACACAGATAAAGGGAAGATGATATTGTAAATCAATATAAAACCCGCTTATCTCCGTGTAATCCGTGTTCCATTGACTTTAAAAACAGGAGGACCTTCCGTTTAATTGCGCTTATCCAGTCCCCAGGTAAGTTTATTATGGAGTGTTTGCAGAAAACTATTTTCGCTGAGGCGAAGGAGGTTGATATCGAAGCTTTCCTTTCTGACCGCCAGGGACACATTTTTACCCACGACTTCCCTCCTGGAATCGAGGGCGCAGATGATATGGTCCGTACGGCTCTCCACTTCAAAGGAAATAACATTGTCGTCGGGAACAATGATCGGTCTTACATTAAGGTTGTGCGGGGCCACCGGCGTAATAACAAAACTCCCCGATTCCGGGAAAACAATAGGACCGCCGCAGCTCATCGAATAACCGGTTGACCCTGTGGGTGTGGCAACGATCAGCCCATCGGCCCAATAAGTATTTAAAAATTCCCCGTTGAGGTAGGTATGGATCTTGATCATCGCGGCTGTATCCCGCTTATGAAGAGAAAATTCGTTCAGGGCATAAGGAACGTTTCCAAATAAAGGCAGATCGGCATCGAGATGGATCATGGTTCTTTTATCGACAATAAACGTTCTTTTCACGATCGCCTGCACAGCTGTCTTGATCTCATCCTGTCCGATACTCGCTAAAAAACCAAGACGGCCAAAGTTGATCCCCATGATAGAGATCTTTTTATTTCTTACCAGTGTGATCGTATCGAGCAACGTTCCATCACCGCCAAGACTGATGATAAATTCCACTTCGTCTGTCAGATGTTCGGCTAATGAAAAAGTAGTAGTGCTGGCCGGAAGTTCAATCGTGTTTTTCGCCTGCTCAAAGAATTGATCGAATATAATGGGTTCAATTTTTTGTCTTGTCAGCTCATCAAAGAAAAGCTGTACGTTCTCCCGTTGATCATCGTCCATTAAACGGCTGTAGATGGCTGCCTTCATAAAAAGTTAAAACATTTAAACCCCAAAAAACCTGATAGTTCAATTATGAATTAAGAATGATGAATCGTATTGACCATTCACTATTCACTCTCCTGTCAAGATAATCAGAAAATAGTTCTCTTGTGTAAAAATAACCCGTTTTGGCCTAACTGGTTAAAAGACCATTCGAGTTTGATATTAAAGTCATAGATCGTAGTGATATCGATACCAAGCCCTGAAGAGTATAACATTTTATTGGAAAGAAAATTATTACCGGGATAGGGATTATAAATATAACCGGCATTGCCATATATCTTACCATAGATATTGATAGGAATTCTTCGCGGAGCGATTTTCTTGGTGCCGGGCACACCTATATTAAAGTTGAAAAGTTTTCTTGTAAAGGCAGCTTTGAGATAACCACCTGCAGCGCCATCAATTACATAGTATTCATATCCCTGCAGAAATACATCTGAATAACCCAGCAAACGCTGGCTGTAATAAGGCTGGCGGTAAGGAAGTTTTAATACACCATAGGTATTGAGACTAAAGAATGTTCTTTTACCGGTAGGCCAGTTACCCGAAGCTTTTACGGAGAGCTGCCAGAGGTTCATCGCTTTATTGATCCCTTTTTTATTGACCGTTACTTCAGCTGCATATCCTTTTGTCGGGTAAGGAATATAGTCGAGGTCATAAAAAGTCATGATATAATACAATTCAGGATATTCGAGCCGTTTTCGTCCATACTGGAAATAAGTCGGATTTAATTTTATTACAGTATCTGCTACATCTTCACGGGTATAACCAATACCAAACCGGTGTCTTGTCTTGATAGCTCTCCGGTAGGTCAATTCTGCATAAGCATTCACAAAATTGCGGACATAATCATCGTCTTTAAAAAACACCTGCTTATCGTTCTCGGAATTGTAATTGATCTCTTTATTCTTCCCGATACTGAAACCGGTATTAAAACCCCATTTCATTTTTTTATCGAAATAAAGCCCGTCGTAATTAAAGGAAAGTTGTTTGGTATACCCGTTGATGGCCCATATACGCAGTTTATCATTGTGCCCGGTAAAATTGTAATACATGAGTTTAACACCATAGTTGACCCTTTTCAAACTTGCTTTTTGTTCTACCAGCCATTGATTAAGGTTTCTGTCTACCGGTTTGAAATAAGGTATCGGGAATACGTACCATCTTTCTTTTACATATACGAGTACATCGATATTATAACCGTCGGATCTCTTCAGCGCTACCACCGCTTCGTGAAAAAGAGTGGTATTCATGAGTTGCTTGCGGCCGATCTCGAATTTCCTGACCAGCTCGGGTAAGAGGTAGGCATCACCGGGTTTGAAAGGGAGTTCCCGGAGAATGATCGCGGGCCTTGTTTTTTTATTTCCTTCGATGATGATGGCGCGGACTGTGAAGAAATTTTTCCCGCCGGGAACGGTATCGGCGGGGGAGATATTTTCCTGATCGGGTACTGCAATATCAGTTCCTGCTACCTGTGCTGACAGGAACTGGCAGGGGGCAATTGCTAATAAGAGCCACAGATAATATTTTCTAACCCTCGACATAATCAGGTAACTGCAATATCCTCTAAATTTAACAGGATTTTCCTATCTGTGTAAAAAAGCTGTGCCAAGATTATCAGATCCTGAGGTAATTCATCAGGTTGTCATAATTATTCCTTAGCTCATTAACATATAACTCTTCCCCGAAGTAGTATTTCACGTTGTATTCGTAGCGTTGGAAGGTGGCTACAATATCCGATATTTCTGATTTATTAACCCTGATAGTCACCTGCATAGTGCCGGTAGCCGGGTCGTTGGAAGTATTTAACTGGGTGATCTGTGCATCGTTTGTTTCTACCAGTTTGCTGATCTCGTTAAAGGAGTATTGTTTACTGTCGACTTCCAGTACGATCAGCCCGCCTGGTTCGGTAAGGCTCATGAATTCCGACGCATGCTTTAACAAATCATTATAAGAAACAACGCCGGCCAGGTCATTGTCTTCTTCAATGATCGGCACTACGCTCAATCCATTTTCGGCAGCTACCTGGATGGCTTTTAAAAAGTGCTCATTGCTCTTTACCGAAATATTGCCAAATGATTGCTGAAGGGAGTTCAATTCGTCATTATCGTTATCCGCCTGGAGCAGATCGTCTTCACTGATGAGCCCAACATATTTATCACCCTCCACGATGGGAAGATGTGTTACCTGGTTATCGTTCATCAGCTGAAGCGCGTGATGCACCTTGTCAGACAAGTGCAGGTAGGGAAGATTTTGAGATCGTAGTTCTCCGGTTAACATGGATAGCGGCTCCTTATTTTTCTACTAAGACCTAAACGATCAGGCAACTGTTGCAGGCTCGTTGAGTTTTTTCAAAAATTTGTGAAGGATGTTATTAAATTCATCAGGCACTTCCATCATTGGCGCATGCCCGCATTTATCAATAAAATGCAATTCACTGTTGGGGATCAGCTTATTAAACTCCTCTGCCACAAATGGCGGAGTGATGGTATCGTTTTTACCCCATATCAATAACGTCGGTTTCTTGATTTGATTGAGTTCTTCACCCAGATTATTCCGGATCGCACTTTTCGCCAGGGCAATAATCTTGATGACCTTCAGCCGGTTATTTGTAATACCAAACACCTCATCGACCAGTTCCTTGGTGGCCATTTCAGGATTATAAAAAGTCAATTCAGTTTTTTTCCGAATATATTCATAATCCCCTCTTTTAGGATAAGAATCACCCATTCCATTCTCAAAAAGACCAGAACTTCCGGTAAGGATGACAGATTTTATGCAATCCGGTTGATTTTTCAGTACATAAACCAATCCAACGTGCCCACCCAATGAATTGCCAAGCAGGTGTACATTCTTATATCCGCGGGTCTCGATAAATTTGTGAACGAATTTGGCCAGACCGCCTACCGATGTATGAAGGATGTCCATATCCAGGAGTGGCAGCAGCGGTACAACAACTTTATTGTACTGCCTGAAATATTCGATCAGGGGCTCAAAATTACTCAGCGCTCCGAACAGCCCATGCAGTAAGATCAACGGCTCTCCGTCGCCCTCTTCAATAAATTTGAATTTATTATCCTGTTTAATCTCGTAAGTCATGATCCCCGCACTGTTAATTTTTGCTAAAATAATCGTTTTACTGCATATTATTACCCCTGCAAACTAAGTCTTTGATAATACTGCAAAGATAACACGCTGATCGTCATTTTAGTGTTATTCGCAACGCATTCTTGTAATGAATCGTGTATGGAATAAATGAATGATCGGCAAAAAATAAACTAAGCGCCTGTTTTTTGCAAGGATTTTACCTTTAATTCTTTTTTCAGGATATATTTTTTGCAATTCCATCGAAAAAAGACCCCAACTCTGTAAACATGTCTTTAAACCACGGAATAATACGTCCAAAAACATTGATAATAGCCGGCCCCCATGGTTCAATGAACGAATAGGTAGCCGAATCGCTGATGGTCTCCGGCTTCAGCAAACCGGTCTTGCCGGCATAAAAAAGGAGAACGCTATAGACAGTAATAAAAAGAAGGCTGTATAAAAGAATACCACCTAACCGATTTACCCAGCCCAGCATGGCTACTTCTATTGATTTCTGGAGAAGTGCTGCGCCCCAGCGCACCAGTAAGATGACGCCGATCAATACAACGATAAAAGAAACAACAGGAAGCCAGCGGGCAGAAACATTCATCGTATTGCCGATATAATGCGCAACTACCGCAGAAAGTTTGATCGCCGCTGCCAGCCCGATAATGATAGCGAGAAAAGAGAAGATACCCAGGATCAATCCACGGCTGAAACCCCTGATCACAGCAAATACAAGCAGTATGATAAAGATGACATCAATGATCATGCATCGGAAGATAAGCCGTTTTGCTTAATTGAAAATGATAGGCGCTGCGGAGATTATTTGTTTAACAGCTCTTTTACTATGGCCGATATCGCTTTTCCATCAGCCTTGCCTGCGAGTTGTTTGGTCGCTGCTCCCATTACCTTACCCATATCGGCAGGTGAAGAAGCGCCGGTATCAGCAATGATTTTTGCGATGATGGTTTTTAATTCATCGGCCGATAATTGTTTGGGAAGGAATTTTTCAATGACTTCGATCTCTTCCTGTTCTTTTTGAGCCAGGTCGGTCCTGTTCTGTTGCTGAAATATCTCCAGTGAATCCTTACGCTGCTTTACCAGTTTCTGCAATATTTTGATCTCATCTTCTTCTTTGAGTTCACCACCTGCACCTTCCGAGGTTTTTGCCAGCAGGATAGCTGCTTTTACAGCGCGGAGACTACGCAAGGCTTTTTCATCTTTAGCAAGCATGGCCGTTTTTAATTCGGTCATTATTTTTTGTTCGAGGCTCATATGTCATTTGTTTATGTAAGATTATTCAACGATGTACGATGTCGGGTGTACGGTGTACGACTGTTTTTTATTTCCCGGCTATGACGCAGTCGTACACCGTACATTAACCGGCTTTATTTTCTTTCAATTGTTTTTCCCTGAATTTTTGATAGAATTGCTGTGCAAATTCTTTCATTTCAGCTACCATTTCGGTATGATTGGTAGCCCTGCCATAGGTATCGGCCATTGTCATCATGGTCTGGTAAAAAAAATCGGCCATCTCATCAACCATCATATCTTTTGTCCAGAGATCGATACGCAACGCTGTCTTTTCAGCACCGTCCCAGAAGGATAACATCATGGCTTTTGCTTTCTGTGCATTTTCAACTGTAGTATCGGTAGCATTCCAGGCAATCACATCAGGAATCTTGTTCTCATCTGTATGAACATCGATAATTATACTTGATAAACCCATATGAAATTTACTTGAGGGGCAAAGGTAAGGAGGAATAAAATGCAAAATTTAGAATGTAGAATGCAAAATGCAAAGGTGTAAATACAAACTTCAGAGCGAACTGCCTTTTACATTCTACATTCTAAATTTTACATTGTTTTTTCAGTGGCTTTCAAAATACTCTCCCACAACAGCTCCGCCGTCCGGTCCCAGCTATACAACCGGGCCTGTTCCTTTCCTTTTTCGATAAGGCGGCTGCGCAATGATTCATCTTTATAAACGAGCAGCATTTGATCGGCCATGTCCTGTTGATTGTCCGGGTCTGCATACAACGCTGCATCACCTGCTATTTCCTGCATCGCTGAATTGACGGAGGTGATCACAGGCACTTCGCATTTCATTCCTTCCAGTACCGGCACACCAAATCCTTCCCATACCGATGGATAGATCAATGCATACGCAGCACCGGTTATTTTTACCAGTTCGCCTTCTTCAATGTATCCTGTCAGCACCACATCATCGCGATATTTGTAACTCTTTAAATTTTCGACAAACCGGTTGTATTTCCAGGCAAGCCGTCCTGCCAATACCAGTTTCCAGTTGTTCTGTTGCCTTTTTTTAAATAAGGAAAATGCTTTCAGCAGGTTCACCAGGTTTTTGCGCGGGTGAATGGCGCCGGTATATAAAAAGAATTCATGACCGCCGGTATATTTTGCTTTGACCGATTCTTTTTTTTCCATAGAAATCGGTCCGAAAATATCTTTTGCAGCACTGTATACCACATCAATCTTATCTGCTTTGATCGTATAGGCCGACATGATATCTGCTTTTGAGAATTCAGATACCGTAGCTACAGATGTTGCTTTTTTCAGGAAGCGCGGCATATAACGTTTTAAAAAAAGCAGGTGCGATTTTTTCTGAAAGGCAGGAAAATGTAAAAAGGAAAGATCGTGCACGACTATACATTGCGGAATTTTTGTAGTGAGCGAACAAAAACTATCGCAGGATACAAATACATCTGCTTTATGCGCTTTTAAAATAGCGGGGATCTTTACATCATACCACCATTTCCATAATACAGGATGACGTGCAGGAGGTCCGGCGATAACAGGCGTTACATTCTTTCCCCATACAAACCGCTCATCATAGGCACGGTCAAAAATGAATATAAACTCATGTTCGGGATAGCGCCTGGTGATACGCAGGAAATTCTCATAAATAAAATACCCAACCCCTTCGAGGTGATCGCTGAGTAAGAATCTTGTGTTAACGGCGATTTTCATACATTTTAATCTGCAGTCAGCAGCGGAACGGCCGGTAGTCATCCGTGCTGATTTTTCGAAAAATACTATTACCTGCTTCAAACCCCGGCTGCCGGT
>CAMLGR010000084.1 GCA_946479615.1 uncultured Bacteroidota bacterium
TATCCATCCATCTGCGTCATCCGTGTTCTATTCTTCAATTGTAGTACAGTCTTTACCTTGCAATGTTAATGGAACACAGATGGAACGGATAAGACGGATTCAATCTGAATTATCCATATATATCCATCCATCTGCGTCATCCGTGTTCTATTCTTCAATTGTAGTACAGTCTTTATCTTGCAATGTCAATGGAACACGGATGGAACGGATAGAACGGATTCAATCTGAATTATCCATATTTTATCCGTTCATCCAATTCTATCCGTGTTCTATTTAGCAAACTACCAATCAAGAATCGCCATATCAAACAAGATCTTTCAGCAAAAAGCCTCGTAATTCACATAACAGTGCGATGATGACTTCCAGATAGAATATTTACGTCGTTGATCAACTACCTGCTATCGTTCATTGAAAACGGGCTGTGATTTTATTGAACGAATCAAGGTATTTATAGCTATACATTCCTATATGGCTATTTAAGTAATAACCATAAAATGTATTTATTTATACAAAAAATAAAACCATGTCTTTATCTTGTTACGTAATTACTAATGCTATCCCTCATTCTTCCGACTGTTATAATTCGAAAGTATTTTAAAGGTAGTGTGTAAGATAGCAAACACATAATCATGCTTTAGGGCCCCTCCTGTTTCTACAGGAGGGTTTCTTTTTGGTGAATGGTCAATAGGTCGGGTTCCTGAAAACACAAATAGCGGGAGAATACTCTCACCGCTATTGACCATGCGTTTTGCTTTTGAGGGCGCTGCTGAATTCATTCTACTGCTAAGAACATCATTGATAATATCTTAAGGCTTGCAAATGATCTTCATCAGGGTTCAGGGATCGGGTTTTTCATTGGATGCATGGGTGTTTTCATTTCATAACTGTTTTTCGATCGGATACGGACAATGTTTCATTGGACGGACATCAGCTTTCAACGGATAACGGATCATTGGTTTTAGACATTGGATCTGGACATTTCAACGGATAATCGGATCATTGGTTTTTCAGTTGGACATGGACCTGGTTAGTTTCATAGATCGCGACCTTTCAAAATGGGTGGTTTTTCAGGTTCAGCAGGATACGTTTAATTGGATAAAAATGAATTACTCCTATGGATCTAATCGTTTGGTTTTGTCAAAGGATCGGAATGCGAATGTTTTTTCATAGATCAATCTTTTATTCGCTTCTCTTCCTGGTTTCTTCTTCGCCGCAATTGCAATACAAAGAAACGATTCCGGGGAGCTTGAAAAAATAGAATCTATTAGAGATCCGAAGTCAATAAGCTGATAGAACAACTGTAGGATTTTATCTACAAACCGGTTTTTGCAGGATCAACTGCCAGCCAGCTAATTAGTAACCCTTAACAAAAGCAAAAAACAAGCCTTGCCGGAATGTCAAAGTTTTACGACCTTCATAAATACATAATATGTGCGCATCGCAGGACATATAAGATTCTTTGTTAACCAATTACAGATTCCAATGTAAAGTATGAAGAACGGGCTTCCGCCTGGTGAGAAAAGCTTTTAATCATAATGTAAATAGTATACCTATGGCGAAGACGATGGAAATGCAGTTTGTAAAAATCTTCGAATCCCTTCCCGGCTTATATCTTATTCTTTTACCTGACCTGACCATCATAGGCGCTACCGATTCATACCTGCAATCGACGATGAAAAAACGGGGTGAAATAACCGGTAAAAACCTGTTTACTATTTTCCCCGACAATTCCGACAGCTCCGATTCTGCGGGTACTACTAACTTATTACACTCCTCGATGATGGCAGTGCTGGGACAAAAAAAACCGCACCAGATGGCAATGTTGCATTATCCGCTGCGCCGCGATGATAATACGATCGATAACAGGTACTGGCAGGTTACCAACTATCCCATTTTTGATGATGCCGGCAATGTGATCCTGCTTATCAATAATCCCAGCGATGTAACAGAGATAGAATTATTAAAACAGGAAGATCTCCGGCGCGAAAAAGAATACAACGAAAAACTGGTAGTCCTCAATAATCAGCTGAAAAAAGAATTAAAGGTAAAGTCTGCCGCCATCATGGATATTTTTGAAAGGATCACTGATGGTTTTATTGCGCTGGATAAAAATTTCAATTATACTTATGCCAATAAACGGATCGGTGAACTCACTCACCGCGATCCTGCTTCCCTGATCGGTAAAAATGTATGGGAAGAATTCCCTGATGCCATTGGATCATCTACCTATAAAGCGTTTAAGGAAGCGCTCGATGAACAGCATTATGTAAGCAATACTGATTATTTCGAACCTTTCGATCTCTGGCAGGAAAACCATATCTATCCTTCCGCAGAAGGATTGTCCATTTTTATCCATGATATCACCGAACGTAAAAAAACAGAATTAAAATTAAAACAATCGAATGAGCAGCTTCACCAGTTAGCGGCACACCTGCAGAATATCCGTGAAACAGAACAAAAAAGAATCGCCCGTGAAATACATGATGAACTCGGGCAGCAGATCACAGGTCTTAAAATGGATGTAGCCTGGATGAAGAAAAAAGTAAATGGCCATGAAACGGTCGGGTTCCTTCATGAAAAACTGGACCAGATGACCGAACTGCTGGATATGTCTGTACAAACAGTGCGGAAAATATCTTCTTCCCTTCGCCCCAGCATACTCGATGATCTTGGATTGATCGCCGCGCTGGAATGGCAGACCAAAGAATTTCAGAAACGGTTCTCCATTCCTATTCAATTCACTTCTTCTGAAAAAACCCTGCGTGTGGATCCGGATATTGCTACCGGCATCTTTCGCCTGTACCAGGAATCCCTGACCAATGTAGCCCGTCATGCACAGGCCACTCAGGTTACGGCCTTCCTGGAATACAGGGATAAGCATATTATTCTGAGTGTAAGTGACAATGGTAAAGGGTTCGATCCCCACCTGGCCGAAGCCAAAAAAACAATGGGTTTATTGGGGATGAAAGAAAGAGTGCTGATGATGGGAGGTAATCTCAATTTTATCAGTACACCCGGCGAAGGCACTACTGTCATGGTCAGTATCCCCTTTATACGGGAAAAAGAGACCAGTTAAGCCCGTTTCCTGATACTGTTGATTATTTTCCCCACTTTCGGAGCAATGGCGTTCAAAACCGGCAAGCATGATTTTTGTTTTTCTTTCAGCACAACTATAGAAATATGAAAGATTGGCTTAGAACAGTTATTGCCGGTTATGCCGGGTACAAATGGGGCGGAGGCTGTCTTGGCTTCATCGCCATTTTCGCTATCGTATATCTTATGCTCGGCCATTGCTGAGACCCATCCCGGTTATCAACAATTACCGGCATTAGGTCTGGTTTTTGTTGCTATATTTATCTCTTTACTGAAATGAAACCTACAATAATAATTTTTGACGACGATGCAGAAATTCTGCAGATCTGTGCGATTATACTCAAAGCCCGTGGTTATACGGTATTCACTGAAAACAGTTGTGAAGAAGTTGCCAGGAAAGTAACCGAATCAGGTGCGCAGGTGATCCTGATGGACAATAGCATTCCTGTGAGTGGCGGTATCGAAGCTACCCGGTTGATCAAGCAAACAGACAGCATCAAACATATTCCTGTTATATTTTTCAGTGCTAATTCCAATGTGGCTTCCCTAAGCGAACAGGCAGGTGCTGAATATTTTTTACCGAAGCCCTTCGATATCGGTGACCTGGAGACCATAGTCAATCTTGCTGTGAACAAACCATCGGCGATTGCTTCCTAAGCACCCAGGCTTTCGATAAATTGTTTTATTTCTTCTGTATTCATGATGTGATCCACTTTTATGTGTTCCATCGCAAATTGCGGCATATAGGAAACTTCTGCTTCTGCAGGATCCTGTACAATTGTTATACCCTTGCTTTCTTTCACATATGCCAATCCTTCCGTGCCATCGGAATTAGCGCCTGAAAGCAGGATGCAGACCAGGCTTCCTCCAAATGCATCGGCGGCTGATTGAAATCCCACATCAATACTGGGACGTGAAAAATTTACTTTCTCTGAATAATCGAAGGCAAAACTTCCATCCTGTTCAAAGAGGATATGATAATCCGGCGGACAAACATAAAGGCATCCTGGTTCAGGCTTTTCTTTTTCTTCGATCTCTCTTACCCGAAGATTTGTTTTTGTACTTAATAGCTCTTCCAGAACTGTTTCAGCCACTGGTGTACGGTGAAGAATGATGACCACGGGAATGGGAAATTTTTTTTCAATGCCAGCGAATAATTTCAGGATCACCTGAAGGCTGCCTGCGGAACCGCCGATAAGTATCAGTTTTATATTACTCATCAGTTTATTTTCCTCCAGATTTTTTCCCGTTCAATTTGTTTGTACCGTTGTGCAATAGGTGAAAAACGGATCGATTCCTTGCTTCCCAGCGCCAGGAATCCGAATTTCTCCAGGCTATTATCGAATAATCCAAATACACGGTCCTGCAATGCCTTATCAAAGTAGATCATTACATTCCTGCAAAAGATCAATTGAAAAGAATTGAAAGACGAATCGGTGACCAGGTTATGCGTGGAGAAGATGATCTTACGACCCAGGCTCTCATCAAATTTAGCCAGGTGATAATTGGCGGTATAGTAAGCAGAAAAATCATTCTTCCCTCCTGCCGCCATATAATTACGCGAATACTGCTGCATATAACTGACCGGGAAAATACCTTTCCGGGCTTTTTCCAGCGCAGCCGGATTTATATCTGTTCCGTAGATCAGCGATTTCTCCAGTAATCCCGCTTCCTGTAAAAGGATCGCCATGGAATAGACTTCTTCACCGGTAGCACAGCCTGCATGCCAGATCCGGATAAACGGATAAGTGGCCAGTACAGGGATCACTTTTTCGATAATAGCTTTATAGAAAGTGGGATCGCGGAGCATTTCTGTTACATTCACACTGATCTCTTCTATTGCATGTCCGAAATAAGCCGCATCGTTCCTGATACGATAGCGGAATTCTGCAAAGCTGGCGAGTTTATCATTGATGATAAGACGGCGTATACGACGGATCAGTGAAGCTTTGGAATAACCGGTAAAATCATACCCGTATTGCCGGTACATATCATCCAGCAACATTTCCATTTCTTCCTCATTGATCAGCACATGCTCCACTAGCTCTTTTTTATGTATTTATGCAGCAACACTAATAATTCATCGACGTTTACCGGCTTGGAAATATAATGATCAGCCCCGGCTTCGAGGCATTTTTCCTTATCCCCCATCATCGCCTGCGCAGTCAGGGCCACAACAGGCAACTGCTGGTGTTTTCCGTTACGGATCTCACGGATCGCTTCATAGCCATCCATTTCCGGCATCATCATATCCATCAATACAATTCCAATGCCCGGATCGTTATCGATCAGGCTGATGCCATCCCTGGCGCTGATCGCAGACACCGTATCAAACTTTCTTGACCGCAACGTTGCAGTCAGCGCAAAAATGTTCTTATTATCATCATCGATGATGAGGATTTTATTACCCGGCATACAGGCAGGCGTTTATTTTTTACTGTATACAGGCAAGCCACCAGGCTTGCCCGGAAATCTCTATTTGCTATTGCTCTCGTATAACCAAATCCGTAACAGCGAGATCAACTGGTCGATATCTACCGGTTTGGATATATAATCAGAAGCGCCTGCTTTTATACACTTATCCCTGTCACCTGTCATAGCTTTGGCGGTCACTGCGATAATAGGAATGTTTTTCCATTTGGATTGTTGACGGATTTTTGAGATAGCTTCGAACCCATCCATTTCCGGCATCATAATATCCATCAATACAATATTGACATCAGGCGTATTGTCCAGCACATTCAATGCTTCGCGACCATCCATAGCAGATATCACCTGCATTTTATGCTTTTCCAGTATTTTGGTAAGCGAAAAGATATTCCGCACATCGTCATCGGCTATCAATACCTTCTTCCCGTATAGTACTTCTGCCAAAGAACCTGTGTTTCTTACAGTACCGGTAGTTTTCCGTACCGGCTTTGTACTTTCTTCCACCAGGTGAAGGAAGAGCGAGACTTCATCCAGTATACGCTGGTAGGAATGCGCGGTCTTCATCACGATAGAATCTGCATACTGCTTGATTTTTATTTCTTCCGTACGGGATAAGCTCTTTCCTGTAAAGATCAATACCGGTATCGTGTCCAATCCTGCATTCTTTTTTACCGTATCGAGAGTTTCGTATGCTTTCATATCCGGGATACCCATGTCGAGGATCACGCAATCGATCTCTTTATTATCGAGCGATTGAATGCTATCATTTATATTACCGGAGATGGTCGAATTGATATTATAAGTGGAAAGGAAATAAGCCAGTGCCTTGGCATGCTTGGGATTATCCTCTACGATCAATACTTTTTTGGAATCCTTATGGATGACGTTCTCGATCTTGCGGAACACATCATCCATCTTTTCATAGGCCACCGGTTTGTATACAAAATCCACGGCACCCTTGGTCAGGCTTTCTTTTTTCACTTCGTAAGAGGAAACGATATGTACGGGTATATGTTTGGTCTGGCTGTCGCGTTTGATCTCATCCATTACGTCCCACCCGCTTTTAACAGGTAATTGTATGTCCAATAAGATACCCGTCGGCTTGTATCGTTTGGCCATTTCCAGTCCCTGGTCACCTCTTACCGATACAATTCCTTTATACCCTTTTTTCCGTGTAAAATCAAGCAGGGTCTTCGCAAAGACCGTATCATCTTCAATAATAAGAATGATATTATCCCCTTCTTTCAGGTTGTTACGGTCATCCGGCACTTCCGGTGGAATAACGGGTGACAGGAACGGGTTGTTATTATCCCCGGTAGGAGTGCCTTCGGCAATTGGCCCATTCTCTTTTATTACCGGGACCGTAACTGGTTCAGCAACCGTGACAGGTGCATTCACCTTCGTGTTTTGCGGAATGCTCACAATAAATTCACTGCCTTCACCCGGCTCACTCCTCAGTGTAATATCACCGCCAAGTAAACGTGCGAGTTGACGACTGATAGATAAACCAAGCCCGGTGCCACCATATTTACGGCGTGTCGATCCATCGGCTTGCTGAAAGGCTTCGAAGACCAGCTCCTGTTTATCCGATGCGATACCAATACCGCTATCTCTTACCGAGAAATCAATGAACCCTTTCTGAGTTTTGCTGGCCGACACAGAAAAATTGATAAATCCTTTATTCGTAAACTTCAACGAATTGGATAAGAGATTTTTTAATATCTGCTCGAGCCGCATCCGGTCGGTCTCAACCTGTAATGATAATGCAGGATCGATTTCGATATTGAAACTGACATTTTTCTCTTTTGCCATCGGCGCAAAGAGATTGCCCATATCCCTGGCTACTTCTTCAATAGAAATAAACTCATGATCGAGTTGCATCTTGCCTGATTCGATCTTGGAGAGATCCAGTATTTCATCGATCAGTTGCAGCAGGCCATTACCCGAGGTTTGTATCACCCTGGCATATTCTACCTGTTCATCTTTCAGGTTATTCTCATTGTTCTCGGCCAGTAATCTCGATAATAATAAAATCGAATTTAATGGTGTTCGCAACTCATGGCTCATATTCGCCAGGAACTCTGATTTATATTTGGCATTCAGCGCCAGTTCTTCTGCTTTCTTTTGTATTTCCAGGTTGCGGATAACGACCAGGTGATTTTTTTCTTCCAGCATTCTTGATCTTTCTTCGAGCTCCTGGTTGGTTTCCATGAGTTCTTCCTGTTGCACTTTCAGTTCTTCTTCGGAAGCCTGTAATTTTTCTGCCTGCACTTCGAGTTCGGTATTCAATCCTTCGAGTTCGTTATGTTGTGCCTGCAATTCTTCCGTCTGGGATTGTGTTTCTTCCAGCAATTCCTGTAACCGCATGCGGCTGTTGGCTGAATTTACCGTGATACCAATACTTTCAGAAACACGTTTGAAGAATTCTCTTTCCAGCCCGGTAAAGGGTTTGCGCGAGCCGATCTCTATAACCCCGATCAGTTTATTTTCGAAGCGGACCGGGAATACATGAATATGTTTGGGTTTAACATCACCAGCCGTAAAGCTGATGAGAAAATCATTTTCATCGATATTATCAAGACTGATCGCTTTGCCTTCGCGGGCGCATTGTCCGACCAGCCCTTTACCAATGGTAACTCTTTCTTGTGAATTACGTACCAATGCATAACTACCCTGCAGTGCCAGTGTGGTATCACTGTCGGTGAGATAAAAAGCGCCTACATTACTACCCGTATAATTATTCAGGAATGTAATGACTTCGTTCGCCAGTTCAGCGACAGGCTTTTCACCGGCCATTTTTTCGTTGAGTTCTGCTGCTCCTTTTTGCAACCATTCTCTCCCGGATAATTCGTTGAAGGATGCTTCCAGTGAGCCGGCCATTTTATTCAGCGATATGGAAAGGCTGCCCAGACCATCCTTTTCTTCGTCGGTAACACGGGTAGAATAATCACCCTGTGATATCCTTGCTGCGATCTGGTCAATCACGGTGATACGGTTCGCGATCTGCTCATCCCTATCCCGCAGCTCTTCGATCAGGCCCTTGATCTGTTTAAAATTATTATTAACACGGCGGTAGAAATACCAGGTGATAAGAAGCGCCAGCACCGCTGCAATCACGATCAGCAACGGAGTAGAGCGCGCAAACTTATCGGCTCTTTCAGTACGTGCTGCCAATAACGCCCGTTCTGTATCCTGCATTTTATTGACAAGGCTCCTGCTGTCCTGCATCAGTTCCTGGCCCCTGCGGAGATTGACATAATCAGCCGCTTCTCCATTATGCATTTTATCAATAGCAATTTTGAGAAAGCTGAAACGTTGCTGCACGAGATCCATCAGGCGGGAAATATCCTCCTGCTGTTGCTGGTTGTCGCTGGTCAGTTTCTTTACTTCATCCAGCCCGGTTTTGGCTTTATCAAATGCGCCATTATAAGGTGTGAGATAACTTTCATCTTTGGTGAGCAGGTAGCCGCGCTGTCCTGTCTCCGCGTCTTTGGTATACGACAATATTTCTTCGAGTTTTTGAATTACCGTATTGGTATGATTCACCCAACCCTGGCTGCTGATCATTTGCCGGATACTGATAAATGAAGCGACAGAACTGGTTATCAATAGTAACAGGGATAACCCGAAACCTATCTGCAGATTTTTGCTATGTGTGCTTTGCATCTAAAAAAAATATTTCAGCTTTTTGAATGATTGATGATGGGTATGGAGAAATAGAAAACGGAGCCTTCACCGGGAACGCTTTGAACCCCATAGGTACAGTTATGCCGTTCCAGTATTTCGGCACAGATATAAAGACCGATTCCCAGTCCCTGGGCATGAGTAGCGCTTTGTTCTACGCGGTAAAACTTTTTGAACAGATCGGCCTGGTATTCTTTGGGAATACCGATACCAAAATCCTTTACCGAGATCGTTAATTCTTTATCATGTGCAATACCGGTTTCAATATACACTTCTTTCCTTGTACCGGAATATTTCACGGCATTGGAAATAAAATTGACAAGAACCTGCTCCAGCCTCATTTCATCACCGCATATTTCCACATGAGCTTTGCCTTCTTTGATAAAAACAAATTCGGGATAGGTTTGCCTGGCCATATCGAGAATGCCATCGAGCATTGGTTCAAATAAGAAATTCTTTTTATCGAACTTCATCTTTCCGCTTTCGATGCGGGAAATATCCAGCAGATCGGTAATCAGGTTATCGAGCTTTTTTACCTGGAACAATGTACGGTTGACATAATTGCTGGCGGTGCCATCTTCTGTCATTCGTTCCAGGAGTTGCACATAGGCTTTTATCGTGGTAAGCGGAGTTTTTAATTCATGGCTTGCGATACTGATAAATTCATCTTTTCGTTTAACGGCCTGCTTCTGATCCTCGATGTCCGTGAACGTACCCACCCACCTGGCAATAACACCGTTTTCCAGTGCAGGTAATACACGGAATAGATGATAACGGTATTCGTTATCATTGATCTTTTTGATCCTTACTTCCATTTCAAATGGTTTGCCTGCCGGCAATGCCGCCATAAAAGCGGGTTCGATATCAGGATCATCAGGATGTGTTTCAGGAAAACATTCAGGATTATTTTGGTAAGCCAGCCATTGACTGTTGGTATATTCGATTTGTCCGCTGGTCCTGGTAGTAAAGGCCAATTGCGGAATGGATTCCAGTGTGGATCGCAATTCCTGTGCTTTGGCATTGATCTCGGCCTGTGCCTGTTTACGGAATTCGATTTCCGAACGAAGGATATCCTGCATCTCGTTGAGTTGCCGGGTTTGTTCGAATAACTTATAAAAAGTTTTCACTTTCAATAAGAGAATATCGGGATCGATCGGCTTGGTGATATAATCGATCCCCCCGGAGGTATACCCTTTTGTAATAAACTTTTTTTCGGTACTGACAGCGCTGAGGAAAATGATCGGGATATCTTTTGACTTGCTGTAGCCTGACAATGTTTCGGCAACCTCGAAGCCATCCATGCCTGGCATTTGCACATCGAGAATGATAAGGGCATAGGAATTCTTAAGCACTTTTTTCAATGCTTCTTCGCCGCTATCGGCTGTATCGACAGGAAAAGAATGAAGAGATAAGATGGTTTTTAGTGAATATAAATTCTCCGGCTTATCATCAACTAACAGTATCATTCAAAAAAATTAAAGGGCAGGCAGCAAATTAATTCAACTGCATCAAGCGGTCAAACATTGAATTTTATTAGTAGAAATACAGCAGGATTTTTTGTCACCCAACAACCCTGCTTTGAATATAAATTTGTATTACTACCCCCCGCCATCAACATTAAAACACGGCTAAAATGCGGTCCTGACTGATCACCTGCTGCTTACACGCAATCTATTGTTTATCAGCAACGCATTAATCACAATTATACTGCCGGAAATGAGCTCCCCGCCTAAGGCGGGTTCGGGGTTATTCCGTATGTTCCGAGACCCGGAAGTGGGGAAAAAATGCCACAGTCAGACAATCAGGTAGCAAGCTGCCTGATTGCGGACTGCCAACTGCCGGCCGTCTGACTGGCCTGGCTGCAAGACTGTCCACTGCCTTCAACCACCTATTTTTGCCATAAACATTTCTTTTATGAACCGGATAGACAGGTTATTGGGAATACTGACACTGCTACAATCAAAAAAATTTGTACCTGCCGAGAAGATCGCTGATAAATTCAGCATCAGTACCCGTACTGTTTACCGTGATATAAAAGCCTTGGGTGAATTAGGTATCCCAGTAAGTTTTGAAGCGGCCCGCGGTTATTTTGTAGTAGCTGGGTATTTCCTGCCTCCTGTTTCTTTCAGTTCCGAAGAAGCGAATGCATTGTTACTGACCGAAACACTGGTGTATGGATTTGCTGATAAATCTATCCAGACCTATTATTCGAGTGCTTTGAATAAAGTGAAATCTGTACTGCGTGGTTCGCAAAAGGATAGCCTGGAAAAACTCAATGATTCGATCCGTTTGCAAAAGCCCTGCCGTCTCGATATGAACTTTGAATACCTCTCGTTGCTTCAGCATGCAATTTCTGACAAGCATATCATCGAGATCGATTATAAAAACAATAAGGAAGAGGTCAGCAAGCGGGAAGTAGAAGCGATCGGGCTGGTGTTTTATGCATTCAGCTGGCATTTGATTGCCTGGTGTCATGCGCGTAATGATTATCGTGATTTCAAAGTAGCAAGATTGTTGAAACTGCGTAATACGGCCAAGCCATTTATCAAGACAGACCATATCGCGGTGAACGATTATATGAAACAGTTGCCGGTGAATTATTAGTGAGCAGTTGACAGTATCCCGCATTTTGTTTTGTACTTCCAGTCAATGTTATCTCATCCAAATTCATTCTCAAAACGTTGCAGCAATTCCCCATTTCTATCCTGATGACCGCATGAAAGCGGTTCGCATGCTTTTTGTAAACTAATAGCGTGGAGTATCGTTTTTACATTAAGCAGTGCATATGTACCTGAATAAAAAAAGTATTTCCCTTATCGTATCCGTATTGGTATTCATCGGTAGTTATTCGCAGGATAAGAGCGACACGATCGTCAGTGTCAATGAACCGGTGGAAACGATATTACCGGGTAAGCCGGTTCGTTCCAAACAACCGGTTTACAAATTGAATCTGCCGGTTGATATACCTGTTACGGCTGTTACTACAGGTGTCACCTTGTATGGTTTTTCCAAAATTTATAATAAAGAGAGATTAACTCCGGAAGAAGTAGCTGGCCTGAACCCGAAGAATGTAAATCGTTTTGACCGGTCGGCAACAAAACATTATAATGAATCGGCTTCGAAAGTGGGTGATTACCTTTTTTACGGATCGATGCCCCTGCCTGTTATTTTCCTCTTTGACAAAAAGACAAGAAAGGATTTTCCGAAACTTGCTACTCTTTATCTTGAAGCGATGGGGGCCACAGGTATCATTTATGTAACAGCAGTTCATTTTGGAGATCGTTACCGGCCATATACTTATAATCCAAAAACTCCATTGGAATTTAAATTGAGAGGAGGTTCGCGCAATTCATTTTTTGCCGGGCATCCTTCTCTGGTAGGAACTTCTACTTTCTTTATGGCTTCTGTATTTTCTGAATATCATCCTGAATCAAGAGTTAAATGGTTGTTTTATACAGTAGCAGGTTTGGCTACCGCTGGTACAGCTACTGCGCGTTACCTGGGAGGCAGGCATTTCCCATCTGATCTGCTGATTGGTATAACGCTGGGACCTTTGTCGGGAATTCTGATCCCGAGAATTCATAAGAACAAAGATCTTGCGAAAAGAAAAACAACGCTGATGCCTTTCTTCGGCGAAAGTTCAGGGCTGGTGATGATTCATAAATTCTGATCTGTTTTAGTCTTCGTATCTTGTTATAGTGAATGGGCAATAGTGAATAGGCAATTGAATTGTCGTCCTTGTTCTCTTTCGTCTGCTGAAGGAAATATACCAGGATGGAAAATAGAACACGGATAGAGGTGGATGGACGGATATAAAATGGATTCCCTTTTCTTTTGTCCAGGATTCGAATTACATCCGTTCATCCGTCTAATCTGTGTTCCCATTCGTCTGCTCAAGGAAATATACCAGGATGGAAAATAGAACACGGATAGAGGTAGATGGACAGATATAAAATGGATTCCCTTTTCTTTTGTCCAGGATTCGAATTACATCCGTTCATCCGTCTAATCTGTGTTCCCATTCGTCTGCTGAAGGAAATATACCAGGATAGAAAAATAGAACACGAATAGAGGTGGATGGACGGATATAAAATGGATTTCCCTTTTCTTTTGTCCAAGATCCAAATTACATCCGTTCATCCGTCTAATCTGTGTTCCCATTCGTCCGCTGAAGGAAATATACCAGGATGGAAAATAGAACACGGATGACACGAATGGACGGATATAAAATGGATTCCTTTTTCTTTTTGTCCAAGATCCGAATTACATCCGTTCATCCACCTCTATCCGTGTTCCATTCGCCCTGTTTTATTAAGTATTACTGACTATTTACCATTCATCTTATGACATCAATAGCAACTGATCTCCAAAATGCCATCGATCAATATCTTTTTGCTTTGCAGGCTATTCCTGAAGAGGTCATGAGTGCAAAGCCCAATCCTGCCAAATGGAGCAAGAAAGAAATCGTTGGCCACCTGGTTGATTCGGCGCAAACGAATATCCGGCGTTTTGTGATTGCGCAATACGAGAACAATCCAAAATTTGGTTATGACCAGGATAAATGGGTGATGATTTCGGGTTACCAGCAGTATGACACGAAGGAACTGATCAATTTGTGGTACCTGTTAAATAGGCATTTTTCTATTATCATCAGGAATACCGATCCGGTATTGGCTGATCGTATTTCAACAACGGATGAGGAGCATACGATTGAATGGCTGGCGATGGATTATATCAAGCACTTGCGGCATCATATACACCAGGTGCTGGAACTGGAGCCGGTGGCATATCCCTAAGCCTGGTTTGTATTGTTAGAATAGCAGTTTTTTTTGTTTTTAGCAACGGAAATTCCGGGTGAATTAATCAGAAGCATCGAACCCATAAGGTTCAACCTTATAGGTTCCCGTTGCAATGTCAAAACAACAGATACTCTTTCTTTTTTACGCGAAATTTTTGATGTATTAATCAAAGAATTGCAAACTACAGCAGCAGTCTTTCCGCATTCTTAAACGCAGACTTCGGATAGATTAACCAAAGACATGCAACCTATAAGGTTGAACCTTATAGGTTCGGACTGAAATCTCGAAACAACAACTCTTCCTGCTTTTTTACCCGGAAACCCTGATATGCAGCCCTGGAATCCTGGACATGATTCAAATCCTAATTATTAAATTTCACTACCTCAAAATCCGACCCATGCAATTGACCCAGCTTTTGAAGATCACTGTTATTCCAGCGTTCATCCGGCGCGCCGCTGATATACATATTGCTGCCAATATCCGCCAGGATCAATCCATACTTTTTCATCGCACGAAGTATAATCTGGTTAGTGGCAGAGTAACCACTGATGTTGACAGTGTTCTTTAACCGAATCCTCGCGCCAAATGGTAAAGAATACTGACCACCACTGCTTCCTACTTTATGTCTTGCCGGATAAATATAACCTGGCTTTACCAGTGATGAACTTAATGTAAAACGTATCGGGTGATCGATCTCTCCTTTCAATACTTCTTCATACCTCACTAATCCCGGGAAGATGGGCAAACCGGCTGCATCAGCAGATGTCCACCCATCAGGTCGCATTGTATTTGCATTCAAATGAAACACAGCACCCGAGGCTGCATTCCAATGATTGCCGCTCACATGCGCATCGAATAATTCATACAGGATATTATTTTCGATATCTACTGCGATCATATGCGAATCGCCTTCACCATTTCCTTCAATAGGTGCTGTCAGGGGCATGGGAAAAGGACCTGCATCACTCTCATCTCCATAATCAGTATAGTTGACAGCAATCTTTGGCTGGTTACCGCAAACAACGATATAAGGAATACCGATCGGTGCACCTTCCCATAAGCCGCTTCCAAAATCAGCTTTGATACCATTACCTGAAAAACCGGAAATGATCTGGCTGCTATACGGATCAATAGCAGCAGCAGAAATATCCTGGCGCCATGGATTATCGGCAGGGAAAATATTGATGGTCTCGGCATTGGCTTTTGTTGCCGTGCAGTTGCCTGACACCGGAGGGGCCGAAGTACCCGGACCAGGACCCGTTTCCCCGGGTGTATCATGCTTCACTTCTTTCTTACACCCCTGTAAAAGAAGCAGGTAGCAGAAGAATCCCAAAACGAAAAGCATGAAACGGAAAACCCTGGTAAACAGGCTGGTTTTGATCATACAAATTGGCTTTAAAAACAAGGTAGGATTTCACAAATAACAAGCCAATAGAATTTTTACGGGGAAAATACAGGCCCGTCATAGGATAATACTATCCGAAATCAATAAATCAACTGTCTGGGCAATTAATCCCTCTCCCAATTTACTTGTTGGCTATTCCTTATTTTTGAATAACACTTCGCTTATGAGACAACTGCTATTTTTTGCCTTGCTTTCGCTTGCATTATCCTGTATTGACTGTACTTCTAAAAAGGCTTTGGCAAAACCTTTTACCAATACCACCGCTTGTCTTTTTTCACAGGTAACTTATTGCAGTCATCCGTAGGAACAAATGAATATGTACCTTCCTGACTGGAAGATCGCCTGGGATGCAAGTGCCCTGAATGGCAATCATGCCCTGATCGCTTCCGATGGATATAATTATGTGATTGCAATCCGTGGCTCACTGATGGAATTCAGCTGGGATGCATTTGAGAATTGGGTATACCAGGATCTGAATATAACGGAGCAGGATGACTGGAATTATTCTGCTATACCGGGCGCTAAAATATCTTCCGGTTCCTATCGTGGCTGGAATAATATCAGCAAGATAAAAGATAAAACGACCGGGGAAGATATGCTGACTTTTATTGTAAACCATACTACAAAAGACAATCCTGTATATGTTACCGGTCATAGTTTGGGTGGCAACCTGGCAACAGTAACAGCTTCCTATATTGGGTATAAATTAAAGGAAGCAGGAAGAGGCGATCAGCCACTGAACGTGATCACGTTTGCAGCGCCTGCCGCCGGTAATGAAAAATTTGCAGCAGATTTTGATAACCGGTTTCCCAATTCTGTTCGTATCGAAAATACCGGCGATATCGTTCCAAAATTTCCTTGTACCAGCGCCGTATCGGCGTTAAGCAGTTTGTATACTACTTCACCTGCTGCAGCGCAGATCACGGTGGGATATCATAATATCCAGGTGCCGTTGAGCACTGTTTTTAAGACGATCAGCGGAGCTATGACGTTGCTGGAATACAAGAATGGTTTTTCCAGTTTTAAACAAACCAATGGCGATGGCACACCGATCACGGTTAAACCATCCGGCAAAAACAATAGTAATGATGTGGTGGCCTGGTTCGCCGAAGCAGGTTACCAGCACAGCATTGCACAATATGCCGCTACGATGGGAGTGCCGGTGATAAATTGCAATGAATGATTTGCTGGTGTGCTGATTTGGAAAGGAATTGATTTAAAAATGGCCAGGGTACCTTCCTGTTCTCTTCAAATTTCCAAATCAATTCATTTCCAAATCCACACATCTCCAAATCAGCACATTCTCAAACCGACCAATTACCTTCGTTGTTCTCTATGATAAAAGCAACCACGCAAACATATCGCAATGCTTATACCGGTCTGTCAAGATCGACCTGGCTGCTTTCGGTGGTCATGCTGATCAACAGGGCAGGCACGATGGTGCTTCCGTTTATGACCTTGTACCTGACCAGCCCGGCGATGGGATATAGTATTGGGAAAGCCGGTTATGTAGTCGGATTGTTTGGTCTTGGTGCATTTAGCGGCGCCTGGTTTGGCGGAAAGCTGACAGATAAGATCGGTTATTATCCTGTGCAATTGATCACTCTCATTGGTGGTGGCATATTATTTATTGTATTGGGACAAATGAAAAGCCTGGAACTAATCTGTCTTTTTACTTACCTGGTAAGTTTTGTCAATGAAGCATTCCGCCCGGCTAATTCTACTGCCATTGCTTTTTATAGTAAAGAAGAGAACAGGACACGCTCCTATTCATTGAACCGTTTGGCGATCAACCTGGGCTGGGCCGTTGGTGGTGCAATGGGTGGCTTTATTGCGAAATATAATTACCAGTTATTGTTTTGGGTGGATGGCATCACGAATATTATAGCAGCAGGTTTAATGTGGCTGTTCCTTAAAAGAGTGGATCATAAAGCCAACCAGCAAACAGCAGCAAAGGATGTGCCCGCATTGCCTGCGCATCGTGATAAAACATACCTTGTCTTTATTGTGATCACTATGCTGTTCGCCTGTTGTTTCTTCCAGATATTCACCAACCTGCCGGTCTATTTTAAAAAAGATATGCACTTATCAGAACCCTTTATCGGTTTTGTGATGTCACTGAACGGGCTGATCATTGTATTACTTGAAATGGTATTGATCTATAAACTGGAAGGACGACGAAAAAACAGTATTTATATTACCGGTGGTATGTTCTTTGTAGGGCTTTCTTTTCTTCTCCTGCATGTACCCGGCAATGTCATTTTTATTGCTTTACTGATGACGGTCGTGATCACTTTCGGTGAAATGTTTTCCATGCCTTTTATGAATTCATACTGGATCACACGGACACAGCCTTCCAACCGCGGCGAATATGCAGCACTTTATACAATGGCATGGTCGGTGGCACAGACCGTAGGACCAATCGGTGGCGCACAGCTGGCTGAACATAACGGATTTGCCGTATTATGGTGGGTAGTTGGTGGTTTATGCATCCTGGTATCTATTGCTGTCAGTAAATGGCTATGATTGTTCATCGAATCTTAAAAAACAAGAAAGATATATTCCATTACATTTGTTCAAAATACACATACTATGCGCAGAGGATTACTGTTATTGATTATTTTATCAGCAGGATTTATTGCACAGGCTCAAAACATACAACGCCCCAAACTGGTGGTAGGTATCGTGGTCGACCAGATGCGATGGGATTACCTGTATCGTTACAATGATATATTCAAAGCTATAGGCGGATTCAAAAGAATGCTCAACCAGGGATTCAGTTGCGAGAATACATTTATTCCTTACACCCCGACCGTAACAGCGGCAGGACATACCTGTGTATACACAGGTTCCGTTCCTGCTGTGCATGGCATTGTAGGTAATAACTGGTGGGATAATAACCTACAGCGATCCGTGTATTGCACAGAAGATAATACAGTAAAAACAGTAGGAAGTACCACCACTGCCGGACAAATGAGCCCGCGCAATATGTTTGCTACTACTATTGGCGATGAATTACGGCTGGCTACCAATTTCCGCAGCAAAGTAGTTGGTGTAGCGCTGAAAGACCGCGGCGCTATCCTTCCTGCCGGTCATTCTGCTACCGCAGCTTACTGGTATGATTATGCTAGCGGTAATTTTATTACCAGTACCTATTATATGGAGCAGTTACCTGCCTGGGTACAGGCATTTAACAACCGGAAATTAGTGGATTCATTATACCGTCTCAACTGGAATACGTTCCTCCCTAAATCGGTATATCCGCTTTATTGCACAGCCGATAATATGCCTTATGAGAATAAGCCCCTGGGCGCTGACCAGCCGGGCTTCCCTTATGATCTTAACAGGTTTGCAGGAAAAGATTACTCGAAGATCGCTTCTACCCCTTATGGAAATGTCTTAACAGAAGCGCTGGCGGAAGCCGCGGTAAAAGGAGAAAACCTGGGAAGGAATACGGTAACAGATTTCCTCACGGTCAGTTTTTCATCACCTGATTATATCGGCCATTCGTTTGGACCAAATTCATGGGAACAACTAGACAATTATGCGCGGCTCGATGAAACACTGGGAAAATTATTTTCTTTTCTTGACAGTTATGTAGGTAAAGCGAATTACACCGTTTTCCTTACCGCTGATCATGGAGTGGCCCATATTCCTAATTTTTCTATCGCCAATAAATTACCCGGCGGCGCTTTTAGTGATATTGCCATCGTTGGAAAAATGAATGCTGCGTTAAAAGAAATGTATGGTAAGGACAGTCTTATCCGTGATATCCTGAACTACCAGGTTATTTTTAATGATGGGCTGATCACTTCTTCCAAAATCAATAAAGATTCGCTCATAAAATGGACGGTTACCTATTTGAGCACACAAAAAGAGATAGCGCAGGCATTTGCTGTAAAGGATCTTCCCAATACATTACTTACCAATAAACAAAGGGAAATGCTAAACAATGGTTATCTTCCTGTACGCTCCGGCGATATCCAACTGATCCTGAAACCCGGCTATGTGGAAGGAAATGGCAATGGCACTTCACATGGTTTATGGAATCCATACGATTCACATATTCCCCTCCTATGGTATGGCTGGGGCATTAAGCAGGGAAAAACAAACCGCGAAACATATATGACCGACATAGCCGCTACTGTTACTGCCATGCTGCATATACAAATGCCAAGTGGCTGCATAGGACATGTGGTGGAAGAAGTGATGAAGTGAAAGCCGGCAGAAATTCATTTAACATCTGACATTCAACACTTAAAATTAATATAGCATGGATTTAAAAGAAACATTCGAACAGGCAGTGACAGAAAGTAAATCATTAGCACAAAAACCCGACAATGAAACATTGCTCAAATTATACGCCCTCTATAAACAGGCAACAGAAGGCGATGTGAGCACAGATCCTCCTTCCAATCCATTCGATTTTGTCAATAAAGCCAAACATGAAGCCTGGAGCAGCCTGAAAGGAAAAACAAAAGAAGACGCTATGCAGGAATATGCTGATTTGGTAAATAGCCTGAAAAGATGAGGAGGATTTAGAATGTAGAATTCAGAATGTAGAATGTAATGTAAAAGGGGTTTCCGGCAGCGGGAACCCCTTTTACATTACAGCAAAAAAAAGCTACCAGTATTCACTGATAGCTTACAATTTTATAAATATCACTTAACTTGTCTACCCAAAATTCATTCACCATTCACCATTCACCATTCACCATTCACCATTCACCATTCACCATTC